>JAWOHC010000043.1:0-5540 GCA_046496275.1 Gillisia sp. | reverse complement strand
CCCTGCGCTCCAGGTACTGAAGCAATAACTCGGTGTCGCGCTTATCGGGATGGAGAAGTAATTCGTTGATGCGGACGAGTTGCTTTTCGACCATCACTTCATCCCAGACCGAGAGCCGCAGAAGCCGCTCTTTCTTCTGAAAGGCTATAGCTTTTTTAGCCTGAGCGGTATCTTCGCTTCCACCAACAATTGCACCCGCGTGACCCATGGTTCTTCCTGCCGGGGCAGTTTCGCCAGCAATGAATCCAACTACCGGTTTTTTGTTTCCAGTTGATCTTATCCATTGTGCTGCATCTGCTTCCAACTGACCTCCAATTTCACCAATCATTACGATAATCTCGGTTTCATCATCATTCATTAAGAGTTCAACAGCTTCTTTTGTGGTAGTTCCAATGATTGGATCTCCACCAATTCCAATAGCGGTAGTGATTCCTAAACCTTGTTTTACAACCTGATCTGCAGCTTCATAGGTTAGAGTTCCCGATTTTGAAACGATCCCTACGGTACCTTTTTTGAATACAAAACCTGGCATAATTCCAACTTTAGCTTCACCCGGGGTAATAACTCCTGGACAATTAGGCCCTATTAATCTACAATCCTTGTTTTTAATATATTCATTTACCTTGATCATATCCGATACCGGAATACCT
The DNA here is from genome assembly GCA_046496275.1 of Gillisia sp. Taxonomy (GTDB): domain Bacteria; phylum Bacteroidota; class Bacteroidia; order Flavobacteriales; family Flavobacteriaceae; genus Gillisia. The sequence goes on along the minus strand of JAWOHC010000043.1, from coordinate 4,890 downwards.
TCGGTAATTGTAATTATAACCTTGATCCCTGCATCTGCAGATTCCATAATCGCATCTGCAGCGAATGCAGGTGGAACAAAAATTATAGAAACATCGGCACCGGTTTCTTTTACAGCTTCAGAAACTGTATTAAAAACAGGTCTATCAAGATGTGATTGCCCACCTTTTCCGGGTGTAACACCACCTACGACGTTTGTACCATATTCTATCATTTGTTCAGCGTGAAAAGTACCTTCACTTCCGGTAAATCCCTGAACGATTATTTTTGAATCTTTATTTACTAAAACACTCATAGTTATTGTTGATTTTTTTGCGTCACAAAAGTAGGTTTTTATATATAAACCCTAAAGGCTTTTTAAAAGTTTGTTGCCATAAAAGAACTTAAATTCTCAGGGGTTTCATCTGCAGGCTGACTTATTTGATAGCCTTTGAATAATTTGTCGTCCTTAATTTTCCAAATCGCTATAAAATGAGCCATAGGAATTTCTTCATCTGGATTTTCAACCGTTTTCACATGATAGGTAAACCGGATACTCACATCGTCTTTGTCTCTTAATAAATGGCTTATCTCTGCCCTTAAAGAATGGAAGGATTTAGACATTTCAGCACTCATTTCCAGAATATCCTGAAAATTCATTTTATTAAACCCTGCACTGCTATTCCAGAAAAGTTCTGCTTCAGGATGTAAAAAGAGTTTTACGTCCTCCGGGTTTTTATAAAAATTACTGGTATAAAATTCCTTTACTATTTTTTTGATACTGCTACTCATAAGGCTATTTCATTTTATCGATTATCCCGGGAAGTTTCTTCACTGCGGCATATTCCTTTAATTTAGTCCTGGCTTCTCCGTGCGGAGTTCCCCAATAACGGGTGTTTTCAGTGGTATCTTTAGAAACTCCCGTCTGGGCCAGGATTATAGTTCCTTTCCTGATTCGGATATCACTTCGTATTCCCACCTGTCCCCAAATGGTAACTTCATCCTCAATAATTACACAGCCTGCAATTCCGGTTTGTGATGCTATAAGGCATTTTTTACCCACAATCGTATCATGACCTATTTGCACCTGATTATCGAGCTTTGTTCCCGCTCCTATAAAAGTATCTCCGGAAACACCTTTATCTATAGTACATAATGCTCCTATTTCAACATCGTTATCTATTACAACCCGTCCTCCTGATTTCAATTTATCAAATCCTTCAGGTCTGGTCTTATAATAAAAGGCATCGGCTCCTAAAACGGTTCCGGCGTGAATAATCACATTATTTCCAATAATTGTATTATCGTAAATACTCACATTGGAATGGATAAGGCAGTTATCTCCAATTTGCACATTATTTCCAATAAAAGAATTAGGCTGAACAATGGTATTTTTTCCGATTTTGGAAGTTTCAGAAATGGGCCCTGAAACGGTTTTAAAAGGACGAAAATAATCGGTTAACTTATTAAAATCACTAAACGGATCATTTGAAATCAACAAGGCTTTTCCTTCCGGACATGGCACTTCTTTATTGATCAATACAACTGAAGCAGCCGATTTTAGTGCTTTATCGTAATATTTGGGATGATCTACAAAAACAATATCGCCATGAGTAACAACATGGATTTCATTCATTCCTTCTATAGGAAAATCAGGATCACCAACATATTCCGAAGAAAGTATCGTTGCTATTTGCTGAAGCGTATGTTTTTGCGGAAATTTCATTTTTTGTATATAAAAGCTAAAAATCAAAAGCAGGAATGAACCTGATTTCCTATTCCTGCTATGTGTTTTTACTCTTTAATTCTTTCTTTGTACGTGCCTTTTTCAGTTTCAATACGTATTTTATCTCCTTCATTAATAAAAAGAGGCACGTTTACTTCTGCTCCGGTTTCAAGGGTTGCAGGTTTAGTGGCATTGGTAGCGGTATTCCCTTTTAATCCGGGTTCTGTATGAGTTACTTCCAGGATCACACTTGCAGGCAACTCTACCGATAATGGCATATTATCTTCTGTGTTGATTAAAATAGTCACCACTTCTCCTTCTTTTAAGAGCTGCGGCATATCCAGCACATTTTCCAGAAGCCTGATTTGGGTATAATCATCCACATTCATAAAATGATAGAATTCCCCATCATTATATAAAAACTGAAATTTATGGGTTTCTACACGTACATCCTCAATTTTATGTCCTGCCGAAAAAGTGTTCTCCAGTACTTTACCCGAGGTTACACTTTTCATTTTAGTTCTTACAAAAGCAGGTCCTTTCCCTGGTTTTACGTGCAAAAATTCAATTATTTTGTAGATGTCGTGATTGTATCTAATACACAATCCATTTCTGATATCACTTGTACTTGCCATTGTTTTAATTTTAATTGGAACCTATATATCCCTTCATAATTCCACGCTGCGAATTCTTTATGAATTCCAGAATTTCATCACGTTCTGCGGTTGCCTGCATTTCAGCTTCAATAATAGCAACTGCCTGGGAGTTGTTGTAATTTTTTTGATACAAAATCCTATAAATATCCTGTATTTCCCTGATTTTTTCGGTATTAAAACCCCGTCTTCTTAATCCTATAGAGTTTATACCCACATAGCTTAATGGTTCTCTACCTGCCTTTACAAAGGGAGGTACATCTTTTCTTACCAGAGAACCTCCGGTTACAAAAGCGTGATTCCCAATACTGCAAAACTGTTGGATTGCTGTCATTCCGGCTAATATCACATATTCTCCAACATTTACGTGTCCCGCAAGGGTACTATTATTTGAAAATATGCAATTATCTCCCACAATGCAGTCGTGTGCTATATGACAATATGCCATGATCCAGCAGTTTTTGCCTATGACGGTTCTCATCCTGTCTTTGGTTCCACGGCTGATGGTCACACATTCCCGAATGGTAGTGTTATCACCAATTTCAGTAGTGGTTTCTTCATCGTTAAATTTCTTATCCTGAGGAATAGCCGATATGACTGCTCCAGGAAAAATATTACAGTTTTTCCCAATTCTGGCACCTTCCATTATGGTCACATTGGAACCAATCCAAGTGCCTTCTCCTATAATCACATCGTTATGTATAGTGGAAAAAGGCTCAATAACTACATTTTTTGCGATTTTAGCTCCGGGATGAACATATGCTAAGGGTTGATTCATTTAAATATTTTTAGATTTTACAATTTGGGCCATTAAAACAGCCTCTGTAACCAGTTTTCCATTTACATAAGCATACCCCTGCATCTGGCAAATTCCACGTCTAATGGGAGCAAGCAATTCCAGTTTGAAGATTAAAGTATCTCCGGGAACTACCTGTTGTTTGAATTTCACATTGTCAATCTTCATGAAAAATGTGAGATAGTTTTCAGGATCCGGAACCGATTTAAGTGCCAGAATACCTCCGGTTTGGGCCATAGCCTCTACCATTAAAACTCCTGGCATTACCGGTTTTCCAGGGAAATGTCCTACAAAGAAAGGTTCATTCATAGTGACGTTTTTCATCCCAACCACACAACTCTCGGTTAAAGAATAAATCTTATCCACCAATAAAAATGGAGCCCTGTGTGGCAAAATATCCATGATGTCGTTCACGTCCATTAAAGGAGGCTTGCTGTAATCGATCTTAGGCATATTATTGCGCCTTTCGGCTTTGATATGCTTTGCAAGTTTTTTCGCGAATTCCGTATTCACCTTATGACCAGGTTTATTAGCAATCACTTTCCCCTTTAATCTTGTTCCAACAAGTGCAAGATCCCCTATTACATCCAGTAATTTATGCCTTGCAGCTTCATTTGGATAGTGTAAGGTAAGGTTGTCAAGAATTCCGTTTGGTTTTACAGAAATGTTATCTTTCTTAAAAGCAAACCTTAACTTTTCCATAGTCTCAGGATTTAACTCTTTATCTACATAAACAATAGCATTGTTTAAATCTCCTCCTTTTATTAGTCCGTGCTCCAGTAACGTTTCGATTTCATGAAGAAAACTAAAAGTACGTGCATTTGAAATTTCGCTTTTAAATTCTGAAATATCCTGAATGGAAGCATTTTGAGTTCCCAAAACTTTAGTACCAAAGTCTACCATGGCAGTAATCTGGTAGTTTTCACAAGGCATTATAATAATTTCACTTCCTGTTTTTTCATCTTTATATGAAATAATTTCAGTGATTTCAAATTCATTCCTATCTTCATCCTGAACTTCAATTCCTGCTTCTTCCAATGCCTGAACAAAAAACTTTGATGAACCATCCATAATTGGAGGTTCAGCCGCATTTAGCTCCATGATCACATTGTCTATCTCCAGCCCTACACACGCAGCTAAAACATGTTCGGAGGTTTGAATACTCACTCCGTTTTTTTCCAGATTGGTCCCCCTTTGGGTATTGACTACATAATTAACATCTGCTTCAATTTCCGGTTGGTTTTCGAGATCGATGCGTTTAAAAACATATCCGGTATTTACCGGAGCTGGCTTAAAGGTAAGTGTAACCACTTTGCCTGTGTGAAGCCCTACGCCTGTTAAGGAAACTTCTTTTTTAATGGTTTGCTGTTTGGAAAGGTTTTCAGCCATTCTTGTCTTTTTTTTCTAATTGATTTAACCTGTCTACTATTTTTGGCAGATTTTTAAAATGTACATAGGATTTGTTGAAATCTCCATATCCAAACGAGGGAGAACCCTGTATCATTTCATCATCCTGAATATTTTTACCTATTCCGGATTGCGCCTGTACTTTAACTCTGTCCCCAATGATGAGATGTCCCGCGATACCTACCTGGCCGCCAATAAGGCAATTTTTACCTATTTTGGTTGATCCGGCGATCCCGGTTTGTGCTGCTATTGCAGTATTTTCGCCAATTTCAACGTTATGTGCGATCTGGATTTGATTATCCAGCTTTACTCCTTTTCTTATAATAGTAGA
>JAWOHC010000335.1:0-7298 GCA_046496275.1 Gillisia sp. | reverse complement strand
TTGTTTTCTGAACCAGTTTCCAAAAAATGAATTCCTATATCTCCAATCAACTGATTATTAAGTTGCTCAATAATCACGAATTGGAACCAAGTCCCTGGTGTATCCATTTTAAAAGATGCTTTTTTAATAAATTCCTCAACATCCTCAACAGTATGAGGAACCAAACTCAAATATTTATTGGTTTCAGGATCGGAACGATAGCCAAACATGGATTCTTTATCTTCAAGGCTAACAGGTCTAATACGTATTCTTTCGGTTTTAAAATCCATACTTAAATTTTTTTTTAAAGTTTTTATGCTAGCGCTATTCTGCCTTAATTCCTGAATACGGGAATTTTTATAAAACTATCGTTATGCCATTTGATTTGTAAAGCATCGCCTGCATCCTTTATGGTTTCGGCTGAAACAGGTTTTCCTGAACCATAATTAATAATTTCGAATGGATGTTTATTGATGTTGAGCAAAATTACAAGACGACTTCCTTTGCTTAATTTTTTACTTATGAAACGAGTATTGTCAAAAGGAATGCTTTCTTTTTTATTGGGTTTAAGCGGTTGTCGTTTAGTAGTGTCTTTGGCATAGCTTGCTCTGCCAAGGTATCTGGTAAGAAAAAAATAGTTACCGTCTGGCATTAGCTCATAAAATGCCAGGGATACATCCATATCCTTTTTATTGATAGTTGCAAACAGATTACCGGTAAAGGAGCCATTTACAGAAAAGTCCTTCTCAAAAGGTGATGAAGAGAAGATCAAGCCATTGCTTGCATCCAGGGTGTCAAAAATAATTTCGGGAGTGAAATGATTATTCTGATTTTCCCTGTCCTTGAAATCCACCCTTTGTTTTTCAAACCTTTTCCTTTTTGGTTTGTGGGGTGCAAGAATTTTATTGTCTAAGTAAAAAGTCAATGTGTCATTATTTAATGCTTGCAATGCGGGAGCGTGTTTCCATTCATTTGTTCCCATTACCTGATAGGTTACTTTGTCTTTGAGAAGTGCAGGTTTAGGTTTTCCTTTTAAAATATAATCAAGCCAATCATACGCCAGGTCCATCATATTGATATTGGCAACACTGTCAATTTCATATCCCATCAAAATTTTAGCAGGCCGGCGCTGTGCACCCCAATGGTCATACGGTCCAATTACAAAATAGTGGTTGGCGTTGATGTTGTATTTATTATGAAGTTTAAAATATTGAATGGCACTTAGCTGAGAGCCGTCATAATATCCAGTTGTGGATAAAACGGGAATATTAATTTTCGCGAATTCATCTGGTGTGGGGACCATGGACTGCCAATAGGTGTCGTAAGCTGGATGTAGTAGCCATTTTTGAAAAATTTCGTTTTTATCGCCAGCCAAACTGTCGAGTTTTTTCCATGCAATACCGCTTTCATACCATTCAAAAGGCAGGCTTCTTCTTATAGGATCTTTATTATAAATATGGTCGTTTGGCCAATACAATCCCAGATTCTTTTCAACATTATTCTCCATTGGAACGTCAAATCCGGGCATTACAGCAACCTGCGGAACAATGGTTTTAAGTGCAGGGTGGATATTTTTTACCGTTGCCCATTGTGAATAGCCCGTATAACTCCCACCATACATGCCTACGCTTCCATTGCTCCAGGATTGTGTACTAATCCATTCTATAATGTCGTAAACATCTGTTCCTTCGTTTTCATAAGGTGCATACTCCCTTAAATTGGTTTTGATACCACGGGCATAAGCAACTATCCCAATATAATCTCTGTCTGCCGGGCGCTGGGCGAAAATAGCATCCCCTGCTCCCTGGTAATAAGTTGTATAAAATAATACTACGGGCAAAGGGCCGGTGTTTGTTTTCTTTTGAACAATTATCGCAGAAATGCCAATGCCGCTTCGGGTGGGGATTAACACGCTATCCTGAATAAAGTATACGGCTTCACTTGAGGCTGTTTGCTGACCAAATATGGGCATACAGGTTATAAGTAGGTATAAGGCACTAAATAAAGGCTTCATAATTAAAAAATGGATTGTCTTTTTCACCATTATGTATTAAAATTAAAGATTTAGGCGCAGTAAGTATACTATATTTCAATCTATTACAGATATTTTTGTGAAGTTATGGGTGTCTTTTTTTGTTTTTTACTTTGGGGAAGGTGTTCAACACCTCAGGGAATTATTAAAATTTCCACGCGGAAAGTGCTGTATTTTGCATTTTCACGTATCTATAGGTTTATTGTTTCAAGTGGAGCGGGGAAATAGTTTGATCAATTCCTGAATATTTTTTACTTTTACTATTGGGCTTTCCTAAAAGAATGCGGCAGAAACCAAGCCGGTATGGACGGTAAGCTTAAGCATATCGGGGCGTGAAGGGTTTTTTGCTATGGATATGGAGTGATCAGGTGTATTCGGTAGTTTGTTTTCGAACAAAATTAGCTCAGGAGCATAAGCTTTCCATAAATTTCAACCGGCTATGCCAGGGAGGAAAGCCGGCTGAAGTTGCGATAGTTATCCTAAATCAGTAATGTCCGGTAAAGAGTCAAGATCGTTGCGCCTTCGGCGTAACTGAGAACAAAGACCTGATTTGAAGTAACTGATATACATTTAGTTATGATTTCTATTTTTTAAGAACACTCTAATTATCAGTATAATTTAAAAAATTTATAAAAGCTGGCTGTTTTTAAAAATGTCCTGCGAATGCCCACTGGCGGTGTTGTTTTAGCTTTGCCAATACTGTTTACCGGACAATAATATTTTTAAATATTTAATAGTTCCTCTGTAGCTACTTTAAGTTTTTATTTTATTATATATTGCTAACAGTTATAAATATAGATTTTTCTCAATGACAGATACACCAAAAAGTGATGCCCGGCAACTTCGGAAGCTCAATTTTGACCTATCAAATTACTTTTCCAATACTATAATTCCGCAGCTGTTTGTGGATGCAGATCTCATTTTAAGGATTTTCACCCCGCCTGCTATGACGCAGTTTTCCCTGACGTATGATCATGTGGGCAAAAACATCACAGACATCAAGGACAATTTACGTTATCCCCACGTTGTTGAAGATATTAAGGACATAATAAATAGTACGAACAAGATTCTCGAAAGAGAAGTTCAAACCACCGACGGGGGTTGGTTCGAGATGACTATTGTGCCTTATATAGAGCACGAAAAGGATATCATAAATGGAGTGATCATCACTTTTGTGGACATCACAAAGCGATTGAAGTCCATGAGAGAACTGGAAAAACTGAATTCTCAATACCAGACCCTCAAGTACACCTTAGCACACGACATAAGGCAACCCATTGCTACCATCACTTTGATTGCCGATGCTTTGTTAATGGCCCACAAAAAAGACGATTCCATACAGTTTGAGAAATGGATCAAGACCCTTAAAGAATCTTCAAAAAGCCTGGATTCCATGGTTGAAGATTTTACTTCAGCCAAGGTGGATGCGAATGGAAAATCTTTCGAAGATGGGGTGCTGAACATTGAAGAGATATGCTCTGATATACTAACGGCTCTTAAGGGAGAGATCAAAGAGAAAAATATAAAGGTTTCTACAGATTTGAAGGTAACGGAGTTAGTCTTTCCCCGGAACAGCCTTAGAAGCGTGTTCTACAACCTTATTCATAATGCCATTAAATTCAGCGATTCTAATAAAAATCCAGAGATCAAAATAGCCACAGAGGCAGTAAAAGGTTTTGTAATCTTGTGTGTGCAGGATAATGGTTTGGGCATACCCCTTGAAAATCAAAGGCAGGTATTTAAAAAATCTTCAAGATTATCTGAAATACCGGGAACCGGGATGGGTCTCTATGTAGTAAAGAAAATGATCGAGGATAATAAGGGCAGGATAAAACTCGAAAGTAAAGAGGAAGAAGGTAGCACCTTTAAAGTCTTTTTTAAAACCCCGACCGATTAGGCTAAGAAATGATGAGCTCACGCCTGTAGGCCCCAACCCTTGCGTGGCCGGCCAGTAAGGCCAAACGGGGGAGTGAAAATTTATTTCACCTTCTCGATAGAAATAAGTAACGACTTGAAGTCTTCAGATTGCAATTCACCCGTTGAGTTTAAGTTGTTATTTTTAATCAGTAATGTCCGGTAAAGAGTCAAGATCGTTCCGCCTTTGGCGTCACTGTAAAAATGATAAACAAAGACCTGATTTGAAGTAACTGATAAACATTTAGGTGTGATTTCTATTTTTTATAACACTCTAATAATCAGTATGAATTAAAAAATTTATAAAAGCATGGTCTGTTTCAAAAAATATCATTCGAATGCCCACTGGCAGTGTTGTTTCAGCTTTACCAATAATTTTTACCGGACAACAATGATATTTAATAGCTTTTTTTGCCCTTGTTTGATAAACGAAATTAAATTTTATCCCTTATCAATAACCGATTTTACCTCTTCCTTGAGGGTTTACATCCATTCTACCGGGGCTTACCCCTAGATTTTTGTTTAGAAATCAGCCTTATAATTGGCTACACTATTACCACCAAAGGCTGAATTAGAAGTGGCAAAGGTTCATCGAAAAACAATCGAGGCCGATGTACATGTTTTATTGAAGAATCATATAAAATCAATATTCAAAAAGCAGCTGCGTGCGGACACTTCTTTAAATTATGCCATCCAAATGAAATAGATGAGTAATACGCCAAGCAAGATTCCGCCAAGGATCATTTGTCCTTTAAAGAACATGCCATCCTGATTGATCTCTGACAAATAATTTTTCAGATTCTCACTTTCTTTTCCAAGGTTTTCTCTTGCTTCCATGATCTCTGTATTTAGGGGTTAACAGGTAACTTTGATAGCGCTGTCTATGTTAATGGAGATTATGTAAAAATGTTTCGTTGTTGGCGACTATTTAACAGCATTTAAAAAAGATTTGGGATTTTGATTCGTAATTGAAGGGGGAATTTTGCAAAAGTGCTAAAGGAGTCTGTTTAAATACTATAGTTAGTGCTTGATAAAAAAAGGATTAATTACCAACAGAAAGGGAGTAGGGTGAGAAAAAGATAAAAGGTCTAAAGGGAGGCTTTGGCGCGTGTGATGAAACGAGAGAAAGAAGCACTGCAAATCGCTCCCTCTAACAAAAAGGAGTTGGACCAAGGCTTAAAATTATGCTGAAAAATCCGAAGCCTTGCCGGACTGTAAAGATGTTAAAAAGACGGGTAATTAGCTATACGTTCAGGATACTGCCTGTATCCAACAGAACCTCCTAAAGGCCTGGAATTGTTGTAACTACCAAAAAGCACCTTTAGGAGAATTTAAATTGGAAGTTTATAAAGTGAATTGATTATAGTGGTGAGATACTGGAACTCTTTCAATATCAAGGAACACATTTTTTAGTGTCATTTAAAATTAAATGGAATCAAAAAAAAATACTTGTTTAATACAGAATAGAAAACTACCTTTTATAGATGCTACGAAGTCAACGGAATAAAAAGGTTCAAAAAGAGACACGGAAAGTCGCACTGCTTTAAAAAAAATGAAAAAGAGAACTTCGCGAGTGATTTCGCAATAAATAATAAAAAAATTCGCAGGCCGTAGGTCATGATTGTTGATCATACCAATGCCAATAAAAAGTTCGGGATCGGTTAAATATGTTGGGATTTCCGAAAAATGGAGTGATTATATAAGAAAGCTATGAAAGATAAGAAACCTAAGAATGATGGAAAAGACTTTCCTATCGTTTGCGTGGGCGGTTCGGCTGGTGGCCTCGATGCCTATACCCGTTTACTACAAAATCTGCCAGCCAATATGGGTGTTGCTATCGTTATCGTTAACCATTTGAGAACTGTTGCCACCCTGCTCCACGAGATTCTCCCACGATATACAGAGATGCCGGTTGAACTTATCACAGAAAGACTGGACATTAAGCCCAACCATGTGTTCATAATTCCGGAACAGCGCGATTTGCACGTTCTTGATGATGAGTTCCGCTTAAAGCCAATATCAAAGCCCAGGGGATGGCCCGACGTGATTACGGTTTTTCTGCGTTCCATCACCCAGAATTGGGACGGCAAACTTATTGCGGTAATTGTCTCTGGCTATGATGGTGATGGGGCAGATGCGCTATGCGGCATAAAAGAAGTTGGGGGCATCACCATCGCCCAGAAGCCGGACACCGCCGTGCAGCCGGATATGCCCGAGAGCGCAATAGCAAGTGGGTGTATAGATTTTATTCTATCTCCTGAGGATATTGCCCAGGAAATTTTACGAATTGCGCATCAAGAGAAGCGCAACCCTGGTTAAGTACTCAATGTTACAGGCTTGCAATTTGTAGAAGCCAAATCGCAAAGCCATTACAGATTTTTCATAAGTTTTGCAGATTTAGGTTGTGGATACATTGGTATGGATTGATAGAAACGGAATATCTTATTAAGATTTATATCCACCTGAGTAAACTACAATTTTATCATTGTGTCTGTTTGTAATCTCCAAAACTATTTGACCCGGAGGGAACTCCTTTTGGATCTCCACTGAAGATTACCTAAAATCAATTCCATGAATGTTATAAGTTTAGGAATTATTCTTCAGGATTTTTTAAATTATCACCCAACATTTTATATTTTTTCTGTCTGGATTTCCAACGCTCCATCGCGTACTGTTGCATATCTTCTACCTGGTCTTTTTCGTCTACAATTTCAAACCCCAGCAAGGTTTCAATAATATCTTCAAGTGTTGCAATACCATCCATTCCGCCATAATCATCAACCACCAGCGATATTTGTTCTTTTCTGGTGATCAATTCCTCCCAGGCAGTAAATAGGGTAGTTTTTTCGGAAAAAGTGGTGATATTTCTGCGTATATCCTTCAGGGTAAGATCAAATTGATCTTCGGCAAGTTTTTCAAAAACAAGTTCTCTAAATACATAGCCCGTAATATTATCACGATTCCCGCCATATATGGGAATTCTTGAGAAATGGAGGAATTCTTTATTTTTTAAAAATTCCTGTAAAGTCATATCCTGGTTGGCTATTACCACCACGATTCGTGGCGTCATAATTTCCGAAATTGGAATACTTTTCAGCCTTATCAGGTTTTGGATAATCTTATTTTCCTTGTCCACAAAAATCCCCTCCTCGGTACCGATGGAAGCAAGGGCAGAAATTTCTTCACGGCTTGTGGTTAGTTCCTTTTCCTTTCGGGATAACAGGCGGGTAAGTGTTAAAGATAAAAGCACCAAAGGGTATGTGATAAAAATCATAATTCCAATAAGTACGGAAGTAAAACTCATTAACTCCCAACTATAGTTGGCACCGAGCGTTTTGGGAATAATTTCGGTAAGCACTAAAATTAAAAGGGT
>JAWOHC010000307.1:0-10071 GCA_046496275.1 Gillisia sp. | reverse complement strand
CGATTGAATATTTTATCGATCTGTTCTGTGATAACCTTTGTGTATTCTACGGTTTCTGTGGTTTCGTAGATGCTGGGATATAATTCCTGGAATTTATTAAAAAACCTTATTTGGGTATTTGCTGTTTCTGAAAGGCTTGAGATTTTTTTGAAACTCCCCAACTCCAGAATGGAGCCATCAATCCCCAGCATTTTTATTTCCTTGTGAATACTGTCAAATCCGTGATTTGGAATACGACTGTCCTGTTGATAGGAACTCACATATTCGTTGGTTCGATTTAGGCCTAAAATGGTCTTTTTAAAGGTTTTGTAAGGTGTTATCTCAAGTGATTTATCAATACCCATTTGCGTGATACAAAGTTCACTTATTTGTTTACACACGGTAGGGAATTCTAAATCTAAAAGACTTTTGGTTGCAATTTTTATCATAGTATAATTTCCCTAATTTTGGGACTGTGCAAATTTACTTAAATAATAATGAAGGTCAATATCCATAAGAGTTGGAAAAAGGTTTTAAAAAGCGAAATCGAACAAGCCTATTTTCAGGAATTAGTCGAATTTGTGAGTGAGGAATATCAGGAAAATAGATGTTTCCCTGAAAAAGATTCCATTTTTGAAGCTTTTAATCGTGCAACTTTTGAAAATGTTAAAGTTGTTATCCTGGGTCAGGATCCCTATCATGGACCAAATCAGGCTCACGGACTTAGTTTTTCTGTTTTTGAGGAGGCAAAAATCCCGCCGTCGTTAAAAAACATTTTTAAGGAAATTGAAGCAGATCTTGGAAGTTATTCAGCTATAAACGGTAACCTGGAGCATTGGGCAGATCAGGGTGTATTAATGCTCAATGCAGTTCTTACCGTAAGGGCTCATCAAGCAGGGTCCCACAAAAAAAAGGGATGGGAAAAATTCACAGACAGGGTGATTGAAATTATTTCTGAAGAAAAGCAGGATGTGGTTTTTATGCTTTGGGGTGGTCCTGCCAAAAAAAAAGCAGCCAAAATTGACTGCTTTAAACATCTTGTACTCAACAGTGGTCATCCTTCTCCTTTAAGTGCGATCCGGGGTCATTGGTTTGGAAATAAACATTTCAGCAAAACAAATGAATATTTAATAGCACACGGAAAAAAACCGATAAACTGGTAGATTAAAATCTTTTTCCCAGGTTTACATTAAACTGGCCTACAACTATTGGAGAATCGCTATTCAGCAAATTCCTGCCAATTCCTGAACTAAGATCCATAAAAAAACCTTGTTTTGATACCCATTTATAGCCTATTCCAAAACCCAGGGCCAGATCTGTATATTCTTTATCTACTCTGGATGTGTAATAGCCCTCCCTGTCATATAGATCTTCATAATATTCCCCTGTAGATAACATTGCCAACCCATTTACGTAAAAACCATAGGCAGAGTTATCACCAAAAAAGTATTTGTATTTTCCGGTAAGAGACGCCTTTCTTGTAAATAGGTAATCTGCAGCTTCACTTTCCCTGTTAAGGGCGAGGATGAATCCCTCAACTGCCCAACTGCTATTTGGATCAATGATCCTTTCATATGCCACATCAATTGCACCAAAGGTAACCAGATTGAAAGCGTTTATGCTCAATTCATTTTTAGCGATATCCCTTTGGTATATAGGTTCTTGTACTGGCACAGTTTGAACTTCTTGTTCCTGAGAAAAAACTGTAAGGGATAAAATTAAAAATAAAAAAGTAGTAATTTTTTGCATGTTTTTAAAATTGAGTGAATTTGAGGTTAAACGGAGTGAAAAATATCTTTGTAAGCTAATTTTTTTGAAATTAAATTAAGGTCTAACAGGCTGTTTTGTACTTTTTCCATTTCTTCCTTGGTAAATTCATACTGGCTCCAGGCGGTAACGTCCAGCCAGGCTTTAATATCTCTTAATTTTTGATCGTACCTGGTTGCCAGTTGTTCCACGATATCAGGAATTTCTTTGAAACTCGTTGTTTTTGCGTTGATTACATTCAGCAATTTTTTTAGATCATGGGGTTTGTTCCTAATCACCTGATCTGTAGCAGCGATCATAAAACAGGGCCAGGGGGTGGGACAGTCCTCAACGCGTCTAAAAACACCACTATCTACTAAAGGCTTTGTTGTAAAATGTTCCCACATAAAGTATTGGGCAGTATCCATTTTAAGCGCTTTAACAGCACCTTCAATAGTTCCCACTACCTCAAACTCGAGTTTAGAAAGATCCCAACCTTGATTTTTTGCATTTACATAGGCCATCAACTGAGAGCCGGAGCCTGGTCGGCTTATCGCTGCTTTGGTATGTTCAAGTTCTGCCAGGGAAGTATATCTTGATTCATGTGCTACATGAATTCCCCAAATAAGCGGGGATTCTACATAAGTCTGGATAATTTTTGATGGATTTCCATCATGAATATCTTTTATAATTCCTTCCGTTAAAATAATTGCTACATCTATTTCATTGTTGCGCAAGGCTGCATTCATAGCTCCGGTACCGTCTGGGAAATCCTTCCAGGTAACCTCGAGATGTTCATAGCTAAAATCACCTTCTTCCAGGCATAAATGCCAGGGCAGGTTAAAATGTTCAGGTACTCCACCAATTCTTAATGCTTGCATATGCTTTGTTTTTCGTTAAAAATACGAAGATGCCAAATGAAGAAAATTAATGTTCTGTTAAATAAGAAATCTAAGCTACAATTCGCTTTAACGCCAATTGAATAAGACTATCCACTGTTTTCTTAGAATTTTTACTGAATTCTTTTGTGACCCGATTTGCCACGATGGCGTTCAGGGAAACCGCCCGGTGACCCATAAGTTTTGAAAGTCCATAAATTGCAGAAGTTTCCATTTCCAGGTTGGTGATTTTTTTTCCGGAATAGTTAAAGCTATTCAGCTTTTCATTGAGCTGGGCATCCTTTAATTTGAGGCGCAAAACCCGTCCCTGAGGCCCATAGAATCCGCAATTTGTTAAAGTAACTCCGCTATGAAATCCTTCTTTGAACTTTGACGCAAGTTCTTTATTGGCATTAACTACATAAGGATCTGGATTTTCTTTAGGCCATTCCATGTGCTTAATTAGCGCTTCAGAGAATTCTTTATCCAGAATTTGATTGCAATCATAGAAGTGAAGCAGGGCATCAAAACCTATGGCAGATTCAGAAAGCAAAAAGGAATCCAATGGGATGTCTTCCTGTATAGATCCCGATGTTCCAATCCGGATGATGTCCAGCGTGGTTAATTCCTTTTTTACAGAACGGGATTTAAAATCTATATTGACCAGGGTATCCAGTTCATTTAAAACGATGTCTATATTGTCTGTTCCAATTCCTGTAGAGATCACGGTAATTCTTTTTCCCTGATAGGTTCCGGTTTGCGTATGAAATTCCCTCTTTTGAATTTTAAATTCTATCTTGTCAAAATACCTGGTTACCGCATTTACCCGGTCAGGATCGCCAACAGTAATCACTGTGTTTGCGAGATGTTTCGGTAAGAGATTTAAATGATAAACACTTCCATCCTTGTTTTGTATAAATTCTGAAGCTGACAATGTCATATTATAATTTTAAGATATTATGGGTTTCTGCATCATATAAGAAATCATATATTTTCGCTCCTCCCAGATATTCGTCATTTTTTAAAATCCTGTAAAAATTTCGCGTACCTTCTAATGCTTCTTCCCCTTCAGGAGTTAATTCAATTTTATCCTCTCCGGGTTTATAAAATATTTGGAGTTTATCCAACACCCTTTGCATTTGCCTGTCTCCAAAACCATAATATCCTTGATATTCAAGGGAGTAACCCAGAAGTTGATTCATGGATGTAATCGTGTTGGAGGTAATAAGTTTGAGGATGTTCTTTTCCAGGGAGTTTAATCCGGTAAGGGAATTGGGAAATCGTTCAATATGGGCGCGAAGACAACCCGAAAGGTATTCAAAATTAGTTTTTTCCTTAATCCGTTTTTTCAATTTCTGAGGATTGTTTTCATTGTATAATTGCCATAACAAACTGGCCATTTCGAGATCTGCCTGCGAAAGGGCTATCCGATTGTGATAATGATTTTCAAGATCTTTTAACGGGAGCTGTGAAAGTACGGTTTTTTCTTTTTCTCCCTTTAGTTTTTTGCTGCACACTAAATAGACCGGGACCTTTAAGTGGTTTTCCATCAAGTGATTTATTGCAGCCAACATGTTTATATGTGAAAAAAGATCAAATTCAAACCAAAGAACCACTTCTTCATAGGTGTTATAAAAGGTGAGTTTCTTTAATTCCTTCAAAAACTGATTTTCGTAGTCTTCAGGAGAGATTTGGTAGTTCTCCTTTAGAAATTTAGTGCGCAATGCAATAAATTCCCTGGAGCCAAGTTCAGAGGCCGTAGGCCCTTCGCAAAGCATTTCCCGCCATATTACCGTTTCTCCTTCAATCTTGAGATCGATAATATGTTGGGCAAGATCATCTCCACTTATGATGTGCAATTGTTTGGCCATAGAATGAAATTAAATAGTTCAAATAGGATTAACCCCCAACCCGTTTTACTTTGTAACCGTCCTGTTTAAGAAGTTGCATAACTTTTTCCCGCACATCTCCCTGAATAATAATTTCTCCGTCTTTCACAGATCCGCCAACTCCACATCTTTTTTTAAGTTGTTTTCCAAGTTGGGTTAAATCTTCATCTGTTCCCTTAAATCCTTTTACAACCGTAACTATCTTTCCGCCGCGGCCTTTATTACTGAAATGAGCTTCTAAATGCTGGTTTTCGGGCGTAGGTGTTTCAATGGAATTTGAATTATCCGGATCGACTTCAAAATTTTCATTTGTGGAAAAAACAAAGCCGCCAAGATCTTCCAATCCTAACTTTTTTTTGGCCATAATTTATTTTTTTATAAGCCCAATTTCTACAAGTCGCTGATGTAAAAATTCTCCCGCAGTAATGTCTTCGTAATGTTTTGGATTTTCTTCACTTATGCATTCTTCCAGGCAATTAAGGGGCATTTCACTTCTAGGATGCATGAAAAAAGGAATGGAATACCGTGGTTTGTCCCAATCTTCTTTAGGTGGATTAATCACTTTATGAATGGTAGAACGCAATTTGTTATTGGTGAGTCGTTCCAGCATATCCCCAACATTGATTACAAGTTCATCGTCTTTAGGAATTGCATCGATCCATTGACCATCTTTTCGTAAAACCTGCAAACCTCCTGTGGAAGCTCCCATTAACAATGTGATAAGATTAATGTCTCCATGAGCTCCTGCACGTTCTGCCCCCTGGGGCTCCTCTTTTATTGGAGGGTAGTGAATAGGTCTTAAAATGCTGTTCCCATTACTGGCCCAGTGGTCAAAATAATGTTCATCCAACCCGATATAAAGCGCTAAAGCCCTCAATACATAGATCCCGGTTTTCTCAAGCATTCTGTATGCTTCCATACCGGTATGATTGAAATCCTTTAATTCTTCCACCTGAACATTTTTTGGATATTCCTCAATCAATGCAGCATCTGCCGTGGGTTCCTGGCCAAAATGCCAGAATTCCTTAAGATCCCCTTCTTTTTTACCTTTCGCATGCTCTTTTCCAAAGGAAATATAACCTCTTTGACCTCCAAGGCCTTCAATTTCATATTTTCTTTTTATTTCCAGCGGAAGCCCAAAAAAGGCTTTTACTTCTTTATAAAGCTCTTCCGTCAACTGGTCGCTTAAAAAATGGTTTTTCAGGGACACAAAGCCTATCTCTTCGTAAGCTTTCCCAATTTCATTTACAAATTTCATCTTGCGTTTGGGATCATCCGATAGGAAATCTGCCAAATCTACGCTGGGTATATTATTCATCGCCATTATGGTGTGTTTATCTAAGTTTACCTACAAAGTTAAATAAAATTTACGGAGTTTAGATTTTTGATCCAACTTATGCTGATGGGATTAAAATTAATTACTTTTGTTTAACAAATCCAATTAAATGAATATTCAAACCTCAGTGCCTTCCAGGCTTTTGTTTAATAAACAAAACCATTCCAACGAAACCTTATTAAGCCTGTACCGGGCTATGCTAAAACCCCGACTTATCGAGGAAAAAATGCTGATTTTACTGCGACAGGGGAAAATCTCTAAATGGTTTAGCGGAATAGGCCAGGAAGCGATTTCAATTGGTGTAACGCTCTCTATGCATCAGGATGAATACATTTTACCAATGCACCGAAATTTAGGTGTTTTTACTGCAAGGGAAATACCATTGTACAGGTTGTTTTCTCAATGGCAGGGAAAGGCTTCAGGTTTCACTAAAGGCAGGGATCGTAGCTTCCATTTTGGAACTCAGGAATTTAAAATAATAGGAATGATTTCCCATCTTGGCCCGCAATTAGGGGTTGCAGATGGAATTGCTTTAGCGCATAAATTAAAAAAAGAAAATAAAGTTACAGCCGTATTTACAGGAGAAGGCGGCACCAGCGAAGGGGATTTTCATGAAGCCCTTAATATTGCTTCTGTTTGGGACCTTCCCGTTTTGTTTTGTGTTGAGAATAACGGATATGGCCTTTCCACGCCCACAAATGAACAGTACCGCTGCCAAAATATCATGGATCGAGGTGTAGGGTACGGGATGGAAGCGCATCAAATTGACGGAAATAATATATTGGAGGTCTTTTCAAAGGTTTCTGCTTTAGCAGAAAGCATGCGGACTAATCCCCGGCCGGTATTGCTGGAGTTTAAAACTTTTAGAATGCGCGGCCATGAGGAAGCCAGTGGAACAAAATATGTTCCCGAAGATCTTATGAAGGAATGGGCTGTAAAAGATCCAATCGATAATTTTAAATCCTTTCTCCTGGAGGAAGGAATACTTTCCCAAGAAACAGAGAAGGAATATCGCAGCGATATAAAAAAGGAAATAGATGAAAACCTTCATCTTGCTTTTGAAGAACCGGTCATCACTTCTTCTGAAATAAACGAATTAAATGATGTATACAAATCATTTGATTATGAGCATTTTGAGGAAAATAAAGAAGTAGAAAATATTAGATTTATAGATGCGATTTCACAGGGTTTGAAACAGTCTATGCGAAAGCACAATGACCTTGTTTTAATGGGTCAGGACATTGCAGATTACGGTGGTGTATTCAAAATCACCGAAGGTTTTCTGGAGGAATTTGGAAAAGACAGGGTTCGCAATACCCCAATTTGTGAATCGGGAATTGTGGAGGCCGCGATGGGACTTTCCATAAATGGAATCAAGTCAATGGTAGAGATGCAATTTGCAGATTTTGTAAGCTCAGGATTTAATCCTGTTGTGAATTACCTCGCTAAATCACATTACCGCTGGAATCAGTCTGCAGATGTTGTCATTAGAATGCCTTGTGGAGCAGGGATTGGAGCTGGTCCTTTTCATAGTCAAACAAATGAGGCCTGGTTCACCAAAACTCCGGGCTTAAAAGTGGTATATCCTGCCTTTCCCTATGATGCAAAAGGGCTTTTAAATACTGCTATTAACGACCCAAATCCGGTGTTGTTTTTTGAACATAAGGCTTTATACAGGACCATCAGGCAGGATGTGCCTACAGCGTATTACACCATTCCGTTTGGAAAAGCAGTTCTGTTAAAAGAAGGAGAGCAGGTAAGCATCATTACTTACGGAGCACCAGTGCATTGGGTTCTTGAAACCCTTGAAGCATTTCCCGAACTAAATGTGGACTTGATAGATCTTAGAAGCTTAAAACCACTTGACGAGGATAGTATTTTTAAGTCTGTAAAGAAAACAGGCAGGGTTCTTCTTGTTACAGAGGATTCTGTTTTTGGAAGTATTATTTCAGATATTTCTGCTATGATCAATGAAAAATGCTTTGAATATCTGGATGCCCCGGTAATGCGACTGGGGAGTTTAGAAACGCCCATTCCTTTTGCCGCGAATCTAGAAAGTCAATATCTCATGAAAAACAGCATACACGATAAATTAAAGGAACTTTTGGCATATTAATTATTTCTTTACGGATATGCTGGGATTGGAATTGTTTTGCTAATGATAGGAATCAACTGTCCAAAAACAGATTTCGCCAAAAAAATAAGTACTTTTGGCCCCCGTATCTAATTTTCAACACTTGAAAGAACTATCCATCAAGTGAAGCTGTTTTTTATGATTTTGCTTTACCTGAAACCAGGGATAGGAAATAATAATCTGAACTATTTTTCATGACCAAAAAGATCACAATCGCCATAGATGGATTTTCATCCACCGGAAAAAGTACTGTTGCCAAGCAATTGGCTAAAGAATTAGGGTACGTATATGTAGACACCGGAGCTATGTACAGGGCCGTTGCACTATATGCCATGAATAATTCCATGATCACAGAAAATTCTTTTGACAGGGAGGCTTTGATCGAAAAATTACCTTTGGTAGATCTGAAATTTATATTTGATGAAAATTTAGGTTTTGCAGCCATTTATTTGAATGGCGAAAATGTAGAAGAGCAAATCCGAAGGATGGATGTTTCCAATCATGTAAGCACGGTAGCATCGGTTTCTGAAGTTCGTGAGAAACTGGTTTCCCTGCAAAAAGTGATGGGAGAGGAAAAAGGAATTGTAATGGATGGCCGCGATATAGGAACCGTGGTTTTTCCAAATGCCGAATTAAAAATCTTTATGACAGCTTCTCCGGAAGAAAGAGCAGGGCGAAGGTTTAAGGAATTGGAGGAAAAAGGTGAGAAGGTAAGTTATGAGGAGGTTTTAAAAAATGTTGAGGATAGGGATTTAATGGATACCACGCGGGAAGATTCCCCCCTGGTGATGGCTGAAGATGCCATAGAAATAGACAATTCCTTTTTAACTAAAGAAGACCAGTTTAAGATCGTAAAAGAACTGGCTGAAGAAATTATAAGCGAAGCTTAATTTTGCATTTGAAATTTTACCGGGATCGTATCACTTATATTATGTTCCTTAAGACCTGAAGCATTTGCTTTATGTAAGACAAAAAATCCACGTTCTGTTTCAGGTTTTTCAAAGGCCATAGTTCCTGTAAATGGCACCCAATCTGTGGTCATCCATTCCCCAAGAGCAGTAATATAGGTC
This sequence comes from Gillisia sp., assembly GCA_046496275.1. Classification (GTDB taxonomy): domain Bacteria; phylum Bacteroidota; class Bacteroidia; order Flavobacteriales; family Flavobacteriaceae; genus Gillisia. The sequence continues at coordinate 1,039 of JAWOHC010000307.1, read as the reverse complement.
TCAGAAATCGTTTGCAGATTCCCGTTCAGGAGCTCTACTGGTGCGTTAGCTTCAAAGAACCAGTAACCGCGAGCCTCTCCGGTGATTTTCAGCGGACTTGTAATCAATTGTCCCGGCATTGGATTTCCAACTCTTAAAAACTTATTTAAGGAATCCCTGGATATTTCTGTTTTCTGCTGCATTTCCGTAACTGGAGCAGTGCTGTTCCTGGATTTTTCCTCTTTACAGGATGCTGTTAAAATAATAAGCAGCACCAAAGTGTATATTTTTATCATAGTAACTAATTTTGAAAGGCTTAATGTACTTAAGATAGGGAATAGTGAACTCTTTTGAAAAAATTAAGCAATCATTGTTTTCTGGTAAACCTTTTTATTAAAGCTAAAACTACACGTTCTTCGGGGCATTCCAATAAGATTTATAAAAACAAACCCTGCTTTTATAAATTTTTTAAAATATGCTGCTAATTAAAGTGAACTGAAAAAATTGGTTATATAACTAAATGTTAATTAATTAAAATCAAGTCTTGGTTCTTGTTTCTTACAGTTACGCCAAAGGCGTAACGATCTTTATTCTTTCCCGGACATTAATGTAAAGCAATAACACTTAAGTATTTGAAAGTTAAAATATAAGTTGTATTTTTGCACTCCTTTTCGGCAAAATAATGGAAAAAAGAAAAGGGTTAAAAATCAAATCAATAATCTCTTTTATGTTTTTTATTGCCTGAATTTTTTCCAAAGAAGCATAGAATACAAATAGTATTATCAGCAATGGCTGAAGAAACAAAAAATCAAGAAGTTCAGGATTCTGAAAACCCTGAAGTTCAAACAAAAGCGGCTCCGTCGCCTCAACAGGAAAACCCTGAAAAATTCTTAGCAGATTTTAACTGGCACAACTACGAAGAAGGAATTGATCCTGTAGATGACCAGAAATTGGTAGAATTTGAGAAGTTGGTTGCCGAGAATTTCGTTGACACACTGGATGATGAAGTTACCACTGGTAGAGTTATCAATATCACAGATCGTGATGCCATCATTGACAT
>JAWOHC010000356.1:0-9535 GCA_046496275.1 Gillisia sp. | reverse complement strand
CTGGTAGAAGGCTCAAAAAGCGTGATCTCGCTACTGCTTAATTATTATCCGGAGGAAACTCAAAGGGAAGATTCCTATAAAATTAGTAAGTACGCCTACGGCACCGATTATCATTTTGTGATAAAAGGCAAACTGAAGGAGTTATTGCAATTCATGAAAACTGAAATAGGAGAAGTGGATGGCCGTGCATTCGTAGATTCTGCACCCGTTTTAGACAAAGCCTGGGCGGCAAAAAGCGGTCTTGGCTGGATTGGCAAAAATTCCAATTTACTCACCAAACAAGTAGGTTCATTTTATTTTATCGCTGAATTGATCGTGGATCTTGAACTTGAAACTGATTCTCCCGTGACAGATCACTGTGGGAGTTGTACCGCCTGCATCGATGCCTGTCCTACACAGGCCATTGTAGAGCCTTACAAAGTAGATGGCAGTAAATGTATTTCTTATTTCACCATTGAACTGAAAGAGGAATTGTCAGGTTCTTTAAAAGGCCAATTTGACGACTGGATGTTTGGATGTGACATTTGCCAGGATGTTTGTCCCTGGAACAAATTTTCAAGACCCCATAAGGAACCTCTATTCAATCCTCATCCCGAATTGTTGGAAATGGATAAAAAGGAATGGCAAGAACTAACCAAAGAAACCTTTGATGAAATTTTTAGGAAATCGGCGGTAAAGCGAACAAAATTTGAAGGATTGAAGCGAAATATTCGTTTTTTGAGGGAGTGACGTATATTATTTAATTTTTATTCTGTAGTTTTCCGAAGCCTAAAGATAAACAATAGCTATTTCTAGGCACTCGGTAGTAAAATCTAAGAAAATTCAGCAGAAGCTATCTAATAAATTTCATCGATTGTCGAATCTCCAATATTTCTTATTTGTCTTAGGCTTTCTTTGTTGCACCTCACATTATTCTCAGGAAACCATTCTAATCAAAGGTAAAATCAAAGTCGATTCCATGGATGGTTCTTTAATCAACATTATAAATGTGACAAGACAAACCGGTACAACTAATTCAGCTTCGGGAGAATTTGAGATACTTGTATCGGTAAACGATGTTCTGAAATTTTCTTCGGTACAATTCAAAACTGCAGAGGTGAAAATTTCCGAAGAACTTTTTCAATTGGAGTTTTTGGAAGTAGGTCTGGAGGAGAATTTGAACGAGTTAGGAGTGGTAAACATCAGTAATATTAATTTATCTGGAAACCTTGAACAAGACCTTGAACAAATGGAAGTGTTTAGTCAGGCAAATGTAGGTTTTGCTTTTTCACGGAAACCGGCTCAAACCCTGATAAGCAGAAAATTCAACTCCGCTACCAATTCTTCGTTAATTCTATTGATCAATACTCTCAACGGAAGGATCAAAATGCTGAAGAAGGCCAGGGAGTATATGAAATTTGATGCTTCTGTAGATAAAGGAATTGAGATTGTACCAACCGAATTTTTTGTCGCAGAACTGGGAATACCGGAGGAAGAAATTGTGAAATTTGTATATTTCTGTGCGGAAAGTCCTGGGTACCGCGAGCTAATTTCTTCAGGAAAACATCTAGATTTATTAGAAATTTATTATAGAATCGCTCCGATTTTTCTGAAGCAGCTGAATGAAAAAAGTAAGGATTAATTGTTTTTCTTATTTAACTGTAGAATTAAAGGAGGATATGGAAACTTCTTTGAAGGGCATAAAATGAATATTGAGTTTCTTGGCACTTAATTATCATATTTCAATTCGTTCTTTTTCCTTTTTTTTGTTAATGATTTTATAAAAATTAAGTTCCTGTGCACTGCGAGAATCTTATCTTTGTTGCTTAGTAAAAACAGTATGATGAGTAAGGAAAGTAAAAGAAGAGAAGCCCTGGTGTATCACGCAAAACCAAAACCCGGGAAAATAGAAGTTGTACCTACCAAAAAATATGCAACCCAGCGGGATTTGTCACTGGCTTATTCTCCCGGAGTTGCAATTCCATGTCTGGAAATAGAAAAAGATAAAGAGAACGTTTATAAATATACGGCAAAAGGAAATCTGGTAGCCGTTATTTCCAATGGTACTGCTGTTTTAGGACTTGGTGACATTGGGCCGCTGGCTTCAAAACCGGTGATGGAAGGCAAAGGATTGTTGTTCAAGATCTTTGCCGATATAGATGTGTTTGACATCGAGGTAGACACCAAAGATATAGATGCTTTTGTTGAGACTGTAAAAAATATAGCTCCAACATTTGGGGGAATTAACCTCGAAGATATAAAAGCTCCGGAAGCCTTTGAAATTGAGCGTCGTTTAAAAGAGGAGCTTGATATTCCTGTAATGCACGATGATCAACACGGTACTGCAATAATTTCTTCTGCTGCTTTATTGAACGCACTTGAAATAGCTAAGAAAAAGATTGAAAAAGTAAGGATTGTTATAAGTGGAGCGGGAGCAGCCGCAATCTCCTGTACAAAATTATATAAGGCTTTTGGAGCCAAAACAGAGAATATTGTAATGTTGGATAGTAAAGGGGTGATCCGTTCAGACAGGCCAAACCTTTCTTTGGAAAAACTGGAATTTGCTACCGACAGAAAAATAGACACTTTGGAAGAAGCAATGGTGGATGCCGATGTGTTTTTGGGTCTTTCCATAGCCGACATCGTTACCCCTGAAATGCTTATAAGTATGGCCAAAAGGCCTATTGTTTTTGCAATGGCCAATCCAGATCCTGAGATTGATTACAACCTGGCGATTTCTACCAGAAAGGATATAATTATGGCTACAGGAAGAAGTGATCATCCTAACCAGGTTAACAACGTACTGGGTTTTCCATATATATTCAGAGGGGCTTTAGATGTTAGGGCAACAAAGATCAATGAAGAGATGAAAATGGCTGCTGTAAAAGCCCTTGCTTCCCTTGCAAAGGAACACGTTCCGGAACAGGTAAATATCGCGTACGGGGAAACCAAACTTAATTATGGGCCAGAATATATTATTCCAAAGCCTTTTGATCCAAGGTTGATCTCAAGAGTTCCTCCTGCGGTGGCCAAGGCTGCTATGGAGAGCGGGGTTGCCAGGATACAGATTACAGACTGGGATCGATATGAAGAGGAATTGTTGGAAAGAATGGGGAATGATAATAAAATTTCCCGACTTCTAATGAACAGGGCGAAAATGAGCCCTAAACGTATTGTTTTTGCAGAAGCAGATCATTTGGATGTGTTGAAAGCTGCACAAATAGTGCAGGAAGAAGGCATAGGAGTGCCTATATTACTGGGAAGAAGGGATGTGATCATGGAATTGATGCAGGAAATTGATTTTGATCATGAAGATGTCACCATAATAGATCCGAAATCGGATGAAGAGAAATTAAAGCGCGATGCCTACGCGGAGGTTTACTGGCTTGCCAGAAACCGGAAAGGTGTTACTAAATTCGATGCAGAAAAATTGATGCGCGAGCGAAATTATTTTGCTGCCATGATGGTAAATGAAGGGGATGCAGATGCGTTATTATCCGGATATTCAAGGGCTTACCCAAGTGTGGTGAAGCCAATGCTGGAACTTATTGGGATGGCTAAAGGAATAGACCGTGTCGCGGCTACAAACTTAATGAACACCTCCAGGGGGCCTTTATTTATTAGTGATACTTCCATAAATATTGATCCCTCTGCAACAGACCTTGCAAAAATTGCCTTAATGACGGCTAAAACCGTACGGTTATTTGGGATGGAACCGGTGATAGCAATGATCTCTTATGCCAACTTTGGCTCTTCAAAAAATGAAAGGGCACGTAAGGTAAAAGAGGCCGTAGAAATTTTGCACAAGTCGAATCCGGAGTTGATGGTTGATGGGGAACTTCAAATAGATTTTGCCCTAAATAAGGAGATGCTTCAAAAGAAATTCCCTTTTTCCAAACTGGTGGGTAAAAAGGTGAATACGCTTATTTATCCAAATCTTGAGGCTGCCAACGGAACTTATAAATTAATTAAGGAACTCAACAAATCCGATTCTATAGGTCCAATTATGATGGGAATGAAGAAGCCCGTTCATATTCTTCAATTAGGAGCAAGTGTAGAGGAGATGGTTAATATGGCTGCGGTTGCAGTTGTAGATGCTCAGGAAAAGGAAAAACGTTCCACACGGGAGAAATAACATTTGATGGAAAGTATTAATTTTATTGGGGCTTAGGTTAATTTTACTACATTTGAAATCAACCAGTCAATTAATTTATGATTCATCATTTAAAGGGACAACTTATTGAAAAAAATCCTACCAATATTGTAATAGACTGCAATGGGGTAGGATATTTTGTTCATATTTCCTTGCATACCTTCTCGTTGCTTTCATCAGCTTCAGAAGCTATAAGTATTTTTACTCACCTACAGGTTAAGGAAGATTCTCATACGCTTTTTGGATTCATGGAAAAATCTGAAAGGGAACTTTTCAGGTTATTGATATCTGTATCGGGGGTTGGTGCAAGCACTGCACGAACTATGCTTTCTTCCATAGAACCAAGGCAAATCATGGAAGCAATTGCTGCCGGAGATACTGCCAAAGTGCAAAGTATTAAAGGTATTGGAGTCAAGACCGCTCAAAGGATAATACTGGATTTAAAAGACAAAATTTTAAAGGTTTTTGGAGAAGGGGAAGTTTTTGTTTCTCAAAGCAATACTAATAAGGAAGAAGCGTTATCAGCTTTAGAGACCTTAGGTTTTGCCCGTAAACCGGCTGAGAAAGTTATTGACCGAATAATGAAAGAGACCACAGACCCTACCGTGGAAGCTATTATCAAGCTGGCTTTAAAAAATTTATAATTTCATTTTAGACAACTTTGAGGAATAAAGACTTGAAATTGCGTTACTTTTTTCTGCTTTGTGTCTTCTGTTTATTAGCTTTTCCTTCTAATTTAATTGCCCAGGATCAGCCCGTAGCACAGGATTCAATCCGAACCGGTTATGCAACGGGTACGCTTTCGTTGCCAAATCCAAACAGTATTGTTGCTGCTTATGAATATGATCCGGTTTTAGACAGATATATCTATACCGAAACCCTTGGTACCTACAACCTTTCTATTCCGCTTATTTTAACCCCTCAAGAATATCAGGAAATGGTAATTGCGGAGGAGATCCGGAATTATTTCAAACAGAAAAACAATGCAATTGCAGCCAACAGGGACCCGGATCCTGAGGCCCAACGGGATGCGCTACCGGGTTATTACGTAAATTCCAGTTTTTTCGAAAATATTTTTGGTGGCAGGGAGATTGAAGTTGTGCCCCAGGGTAGCGTCGCCATGGATATGGGTTTGTTATATACAAAACAGGATAATCCTGCCTTTTCACCCCGGAACAGGAGAAATCTTACGTTTGATTTTGACCAGCGTATTCAGCTCAGCTTGCTGGGAAATGTAGGTACAAAATTAAAGGTGATCGCAAATTACGATACCGAATCCACCTTCGATTTTCAGAACCAATTGAGGTTGGAATACACTCCAAACGAAGATGATATTATTCAGAAAATAGAGGTAGGAAATGTGAATATGCCGCTTAATAGCGCGCTTATTCAAGGTGCTCAAAGCCTTTTTGGTTTCAAAACCCAATTGCAATTCGGAAAAACAACAATCACAGGTGTTTTTTCTGAACAAAAATCCCAGCGAAGAACTGTGAATGTGGAAGGAGGAGCCACTATTGAAGAATATGAAAAATTTGCGATAGATTATGATCAGGACCGCCACTTTTTCCTCGCTCATTATTTCCGCGATACCTATGACAGCTCTTTGGAAAATTATCCTTTTATAAACTCTAATATTCAAATACAGCGCATTCAGGTTTGGGTAACGAACCGCACCAATAATATTCAGAATTTAAACGATACCCGAAATATTGTAGGGATCCAGGATCTTGGAGAATCTAATACGCCAGGTAATATAGGTCTTGATAATCCTCCTGCCGGATTTTTTAACAGCCCTCCCGGGGCTTACCCTAATAACACGAACAACGACTTTAATCCCTTTGGTATCAATGGCCCGGGGGAATCTATTTTAACTCCGGCGATACGCGATATTTCTACGGTTCAAAATGGATTTGGTGGGTTACTGGTTGCAGAGGGTACTGACTATGCAAAACTGGAAAATGCACGTCAGCTTAAATCAAATGAATACACTCTTAATCCCCGCCTAGGCTATATTAGTTTAAATCAGCGATTGAGCAATGATGAAGTGCTTGCGGTAGCTTTTCAATATACCCTTAACGGGCAGGTATATCAGGTAGGAGAATTTGCCAATGACGGGGTAGATGCCAATACCGATGGAGGAGTTGATGGTGTTAGGGTAAACCAGAACCTGATTGTGAAATTATTAAAAAGCACGCTTACCAATGTCAATGAGCCTATTTGGGATTTGATGATGAAAAATATTTACGGGTTGGGTGCATTTCAGTTGGAGCGCGATGATTTCAGGCTGAATATTCTTTATACAGATCCGCAACCCCTTAATTATATCACTGCTGCTGAAGGCGGAAATCTTCCTTTGCCTGAAGATGTTGAACAAACGACCTTGCTTCAGGTATTTAATCTGGACAGGCTCAATATCAATAATGATCCGGTTAATGGAGGTGATGGTTTCTTTGATTATGTTCCGGGAGTAACTATAGATCCACAAAACGGACTTGTAATCTTCACCACTGTGGAGCCTTTTGGGGAGCATTTATTCAAAAAACTTGATAATACACCTAATACCGGAGGTGAAGATTATAACCTTCCGGAAACCTATAATCCCAATCAGGCAAAATATGTGTTCAGGGAATTATATACAACCACCAAAATTCAGGCTGAACAGGAAGCAGCCGAAAAAAATAAATTTCAGTTAAAGGGAAGATATAAATCTGCCAATGTAGAAGGAATTCCTATAGGGTTCAATCTTCCGCAAGGTTCGGTAACCGTTACTGCAGGAGGAAGGGTTTTGCAGGAAGGGGTGGATTATGTCGTGAATTATCAACTGGGGCGGGTGCAAATTATTGATGATGCTCTTTTAGCTTCAGATATTCCAATACAGATCAATACAGAGAACAATGCATTGTTTGGGCAGCAAACAAAGCGGTTTACGGGGATTAATGTTGAACATATGTTCAGTGATAAATTTCTGGTAGGAGGTACTTTTTTAAACCTTAAGGAACGACCACTTACCCAAAAAGCAAATTATGGTTACGAGCCTGTAAATAATTCCATTTACGGGCTGAATGCCTCATATAGCACGGATGTCCCATTTCTAACGCGACTTGTAAACAAACTTCCAAATATAGATACCAATGTTCCTTCCAATATATCGGTGAGGGGTGAATTTGCTTATTTGCAACCGGGTACTCCACAGGTAAGTGATTTTGGCCAAAAAGCCACCACGTATATTGATGACTTTGAAGCTTCCCAAACTTCTATTTCTATTAATAATCCTTTAGGTTGGGAGCTTTCAAGTGTACCGTTGGGTTTTGGGGGAGAGCTTGCCAATGGCGATTTGGCAACTGGTTATAAACGCGCAAAAATGTGGTGGTACACCATAGACCCTATTTTTTACAGCAGCCGGCGACCGGACGGAATTTCAGAATCAGACCTCTCGAGTTATGCTTCCAGAAGGGTTTTTCTTAATGAAATATTTCCTAATACAGATATCGTTCAAGGCCAACCACAGGTGATTTTCACTATGGATGTTGTTTATGATCCTACCGAGCGGGGCTCTTATAATTACAATCCATCCGCAGCAGGAGGAAATTCCTTAAATAATCCGAATGAGAATTTTGGGGGAATATCAAGGGCGATAAGTTCTACCAATTTTGAACAATCCAATGTGGAATTTATACAGTTCTGGGTCATGGATCCTTATATTTATCCGGAAAATGCGGGAAATTCAGGAGGGAAAATCACCTTTAACCTTGGGAATATTTCTGAAGATGTTTTAAAGGATGGGAGAAAGCAATATGAAAATGGCCTTCCACCGGATGGATCTACATTAAATACCATTAGCACTGCTTTTGGACGTGTGCCTGCCGACCAGTCTTTGGTTTATGCTTTTAATTCGGATGGGCAGGAAAGAATTAATCAGGATGTAGGTTTTGACGGATTAAGCGATGCCGATGAAGCGCAGCAATTTCCTGATTTTGCAAACCTGGATGATCCTTCCGCAGACAATTATCAATATTTTTTAAATGCTACCGGAAGCATTGTGGACCGATACCGGAACTATAATGGAACCGATGGAAACTCTCCTCCGGAATTGGGTGCTACAAACCGTGGTAACAGTACCCTTCCAACTACCGAAGATCTTAACCGGGATAATACGATGAATACCGTAAACAGCTATTTTGAATACGATATTGAAATTTTTCCCGGAATGAATATCGATAACAGCCCTTACATTACAGATGTAAAGGAGAGTATGGCCCCACTTCCAAATGGCCAGGAAATCCCGGTGAGATGGGTGCAATTTAAAGTGCCAATTTTTGAGCCAACAGGATCCAAGGGAGGTATAGCCGATTTCAGGTCTATACGGTTTATGCGAATGGTGTTGAGTGAATTTGAACGACCTACAGTTTTAAGATTTGGGACCATGGATCTTGTTCGGGGGGATTACAGGAGGTATAACCGAAGTTTGGACCCCGAAAATCCGGGACAGCCAGTGCGGGAGGGAACTTTATTTGAAGTGGCTGCCGTGAATATAGAAGAGAATGAGAATAGGGAACCGATACCCTATACGCTACCTCCGGGTGTGGTTAGAGAAGAGTTGTTTAATAACAATACCAACATCAGGCAGAACGAGCAATCCCTATCTTTGAGAGTTTGCGGGCTGGAACCACAGGATGCACGTGCCGTGTATAAGAATTTCCAGGTGGATATGCGTCAATATAAAAACCTTGAAATGTTCCTTCATGCCGAATCTTTGCTGAATCAAATCCAGCTTAAAGATGGACAATTGATCGCTTTTATTCGAATGGGAACCGATTTTACCGAGAATTATTATCAAATTGAAATCCCACTTACCGCTACTATGTTTGGAGCCACTTCCCCAGAAGAGATATGGCCAGAATCCAACAGGTTGATGTTGCCCCTTGACCTTTTGCAAAAAGTAAAAACAAAGGTGTTGGGGGATCCAACTTTCAGGCCTACGGAAGTGAATTATTTTGATGAAGAATTAAATCCTGCAGATCCCGATGACCCATATCAAATAGGCCAGTTACGCATAGGTGTAAAAGGGAATCCGAGTTTCGGGAATATCCGTTTATTGATGCTGGGGCTAAAAAATGGTTCCCCATCTAATACCGCTTCCGATATTTGTGGAGAGGTTTGGTTCAATGAACTTCGCTTAACCGATCTTGATAATGAAGGCGGTTGGGCCTCGATTTTAAATATGGATGCCAATGTTGCCGATTTTGCTACAGTTTCGGGAACAGGAAGAATTAGCACGATTGGTTTTGGAAGTTTAGAGCAGGGTCCTAACCAGCGCAGCAGGGAAGATTTTCAACAATATGATGTGGTTACCAATATTAACGCAGGCCAGTTGTTGCCCCAAAAATGGGGAATTCAAATACC
>JAWOHC010000215.1:0-2944 GCA_046496275.1 Gillisia sp. | reverse complement strand
ACGATCTTTTGGCAAATATCAAAAGTCTCCGGAACTCCCACAGCTTCAATCGCTACATCAACACCATCTTTGGTTTCAGATAAAATCTTTTTTACTGCATCTTCCTTCGAGGTGTTAATGACATCTGTAGCTCCAAATTTTTTGGACATTTTCAACCGGTTTTCATCGATATCGATCATATATATCTTAGCCGGGGAATAGAATTGTGCGGTTAACAATGCCGACATTCCTATGGGCCCTGCTCCAATTATAGCAATGGTATCTCCTGGCTTAACACGGCCATATTGAACACCTATTTCGTGTCCTGTGGGTAAAATATCGCTCAACATAACCAAAGCTTCATCATCGGATCCTTCCGGAATTAGATAAAGGCTATTATCTGCGTGAGGAATCCTTACATACTCTGCCTGGGTGCCATTGATAAGATGTCCTAATATCCAACCACCATCTTCACAATGCGCATACATTTGCTTCTTACAATATTCACAGGAACCATCAGAGGTGATACAGCTAATGATCACACGATCTCCTTTTTTAAAATTTCGGACAGAATCTCCCATTTCTTCTACTATCCCCACACCTTCATGTCCTAAAGTTGTTCCGGGCTTTACGGTTGGTGTTTTACCGTGTAAAATCCCCAGATCTGTACCGCAAATAGTCGTTTTTGTAATTTTTACTATAACATCGGTAGATTTTTCAATTTTTGGCTTTGGGATATCTTTCAAGGCTATCTTACCGGGCCCATCATATACAAGGCCTTTCATTGTTTCAATACCTGATTTCTTTTCTGTTTTTTTCATTTTTATAAATTGTATTTAATCCCATTAGCGGGTTTTCTTCTTCATTGCCGGTTCGTATCGTATGGGCTGGATTTCATCGCGATTTCGTATCGTTCTTGCTCATAAATACCCCGAGAACTTGCATTGAGTAAAATGCCAGATAAATTTCATGATTTTGAAACTTAATTTCTATGATATTAGTCATTTATATCTATAGAAATTCCTGATAGTTCATTCCAAAAACAATTATAGGAAGGAGTTTAGTGTCCGTTTATTTATTTTATATTTGCAGAAGCCTCTAATTTATTGGCTTAAGTAAAAAAATAAAATTGAAAATGAAAAATTTGAAATTAGCATTTTTATTCCTTGCAACTATTGGAATGGTAAGTTGTGGCGATAAAAAAGAAGACAATGAAGAGATGAAATTGGAATCTCCTTCTACAAGTACAGAATCCATGCAATCCGGAGAAACTTCATCCGATGAAAAAATGGTGGAACTTACCATTACCGGAAATGACCAGATGCAGTTCAATAAAAAAGAGTTGAAGGTAAAAGCCGGGCAAACCGTGAAATTAACCCTTACTCACACTGGAAAAATGGGTGTAAACGTTATGGGGCATAACTGGGTTTTACTTAAAAAAGGAACCGATATTGCTGAATTTGGAAATGCTGCTGCTTCTGCCAAAGATACTGACTATATCCCCGCAGGAACCGATGCTGTGATTACTACCACAAAAATGCTTGGTGGCGGAGAGTCTGTAACCATAGAATTTGAAGCTCCTGAAGCCGGAACTTATGACTTTATTTGTAGCTTCCCGGGTCATTACGCATTGATGAAAGGTAAATTTATCGTTGAATAAGTTGAATAAACTGGCTGTTTAAGCCTGAATTTGATTATAAAGTTTATAAAAAGGATCTAACGTTTACGTTGGATCTTTTTTTTTGTTTGAAATTTGAAAACATACCGGAATTAGTAAAATGAAATAAGATTTCATTAAGTAGTACCACTTCACGTATTCTTAATTAACAAAGCCCGATTTCCCGCATCAACGAATTATCTTACCTTTGCCGGATGAAAAATAAAATTGAATCCAGGGACATACTTTCCAATTTAGGCTTTGAAAAGCTGAATAAAATGCAGGCACTTGCCGGAAAAGCTATTGTGGAAGAAACCGATGTTTTGTTGCTTTCGCCCACAGGTTCTGGAAAAACCCTTGCCTTTTTGTTGCCGGTTTTTGAAATGCTCAAACCCAGCATTAAAAATGTGCAATGCCTTATTCTTGTTCCATCCCGGGAACTGGGTTTGCAAATTGAACAGGTCTGGAAAAATATGGGAACCAATTATAAGGTGAATATTTGTTATGGAGGACATTCCATAGATACCGAAATCAATAATCTTAGCAATCCTCCTGCGGTGCTAATCGGTACTCCGGGAAGGATCATGGATCATCTGGAAAGAGATTCTTTTGATACCTCCGGAATTGAGGTCCTAATTCTGGATGAATTTGATAAATCGCTTCAAATGGGGTTTCACGATCAAATGTCATTTATTATTGAACAGTTGCCCCAACTCAAAAAACGGATTTTGGTTTCGGCTACTTCCGAAGTGGAGATTCCACGCTATACCGGGGTTGTAAACCCAAAGATTCTGGATTTCAGCTCAAAGGCAGCTCCGGAGGAAAACCTGACTTCGAAATTGGTGATTTCAAAAGACAAAGATAAAATTGACAGCCTTTTCTATTTGCTATGCTCTTTAAAATCGGAAGCAGCGCTGGTTTTTTGTAATTACCGGGAAGTGGCCGAGCGTATAAGCGATCTTTTGAATGAAAAAGGCGTTCATGCAACCTACTATCACGGTGGAATGGACCAGGATGAACGTGAACGGGCATTGATTATGTTTAGAAACGGAAGTGTGAGTTATTTGATTACAACCGATCTTGCCGCACGTGGGCTGGATATCCCGCAAATGAATCATGTCATCCATTACCAGTTGCCGCACAAAGAAGATGAATACACGCACAGAAACGGACGTACCGCCAGGATGTTGGCAACCGGAACGGCTTATATCATACAAAGTGAGGCCGAAGAAAAACCGGATTATTTGGATCCAAAAATGGAGATCTTAAAAATTGGGGCTACCGGCAAATTGCCAAATCCCCCTGAAT
>JAWOHC010000163.1:0-4312 GCA_046496275.1 Gillisia sp. | reverse complement strand
GTGGATTCTAATTGGGACGCGCTGTTCTTTTCGAATATCTCATCCAGTTGACTTTTGAAATTTTCTTCCCTGGCTTCCGTAGTTTCATTAAATGCCTGGTGGGTTTGGGCTGTTTCCTTATTGGTTTCCTGAAGGATTTCCTCCTTTTCAGCCTCTTGTTCCTCAGGTTCTGCCACCTGAAAGTTTTCAAGATCTACAAGGAGTTCCCGTACTTGCTTATTATTGCTGGACAAACTAAAATTATAGAGCGCAAGAAGCACTATAGAGTATAGCAAGCAAGTGATAATTAAGGCTTTATGTTTATCGAAAAAATCCATATAAGTACAACTGCCGAATCAGGGGTTTTATTCTTCGGTTAAGGTAGCAAATTTTCAAAAGATGCTATATCCAATGAATCTTCTACAATAAACCCGCCAATTTTTGTCCTTCTTAAGGCAGAAAGATAAGCGCCGGTTCCCAAAGTTTTTCCAAAATCATTTGCAAGGCTTCTAATGTAGGTGCCTTTGGTGCAAATTACCCTGAAATCTACTTCCGGAAAACGAATTTCGGTAATTTCAAATTCCTTGATTTCCACTTTTCTGGAAGGAATAATAACCTCTTCCCCATTTCGGGCATATTCGTAAAGTCGTTTCCCTTCTTTCTTTAATGCCGAATAAACCGGTGGAACCTGATCGATCTCTCCAAGAAATTGAAGTGCAGCACCATAAATATTTTCTTCAGAAATATGATCAATTCCGAAGGATTCATCAATTTCGGTCTCCATATCATAGGACGGAGTTGTCGCACCAAGCGTAAAAGTTCCGGTATATTCTTTTTCCTGAGCCTGGTATTCGTCGATCTTTTTAGTGAATTTTCCCGTGCAAAGAATAAGTAGGCCTGAAGCCAATGGATCTAAAGTTCCCGCATGCCCTACCTTTATCTTTTTGATGTTGCAGCTTTTCCTGATAAGCCAGCGCACCTTGTTCACCACCTGAAAAGAAGTCCAGCCTAAGGGTTTATCAAAAAGAAGGATTTGTCCTTCTTTGAATTCTTCGGGAGTAATAGGTTTAGTTTGCATAATAGCCAAAGATAATTGCTATAATCCCCACTACAAAACAGTAAATGGCAAAATAGGATAGCTTGCTTTTTTTTACTAAAGTGATCATCCAGGTGCAGGCAAAAATCCCGGAAATAAATGCGGCTATAAATCCTACCGCTAAAATGGATGCTTCCGTAGTGCTCTCGGCCAGATCTCCGCTTAAAACATCCTTTGCAATTTTTCCAAGGATAAGGGGTACAACCATTAAAAATGAAAATCTTGCTGCTTTGCTCTTGTCATTGCCCAGTAAAACAGAAGTTGAAATTGTTGCTCCGCTTCGTGAAATTCCCGGTAAAATAGCGATTGCCTGTGCCACTCCAATCACAAAAGCATTTTTGTAAGTTACCGGTTTTCCGGTAAATTTAGCTCTGTCTGCCAGCCATAAAAGCAGGGCAGTAATGATAAGCATAAAACCTACCAGAAGAATATTGCCACCAAAAAGGCTTTCCAGCTCTTCTTCGAAAAAAAGTCCTACCAGGGCAGCAGGAAACATAGAAAGGATGATTTTTAAGGAAAACTGTGTCTCTTCATTCCATTTAAAGCTGAAAAGCCCTTGAAAAATTTCAAGGATATCTTTTCTAAAAACCACAATGGTACTCAAGGCGGTGGCAGCATGTAAAACCACAGTAAACATTAGGGATTCACTGGGGATACTGTCGTCACCAAGAATTGCTTTTCCCAACTCAAGATGACCACTGGAGGAAACCGGTAGAAATTCGGTTAGACCCTGAACAATTCCCAGGATCGCTGCATCAAATTCGTTCAAATTAAATTACTTTTTATTGGGGTTCACTAAAATAGCGTAGACTTCAATTGCAAATCCAAGTAAGACCAGGGTTGGCGCTAATCGGATTCGTCTAAAATTGTAAATTTCTTCGTTAAAAACATTGGGATCATCACTTCCTCCTCCGGACATCAGGATAAATCCAAGGGCAATTACTGCAAGCCCAATAAACATGAAAGTATAATTTTTCTTTCCAAAGATAAAATTCAGGTCCTGTTTATGTAAAGGTTTCTTGGTTTTATTCATAACTGGGGATTTTTTAACCACGATTGCAATGTTTTTTAACGGAATGATTATTTATAATCGGCTTCAAAAATAGCCAAAATCAATTACATCTCTTCTTTATTTTCAAAACATTAATACGAGAACGGATTTTATTCTTCTTTGGTATTGACGGAGATGGCCATGAAACCTGCAGGTTTATTTTTTAAAATTAGTAGTATAATTCATCAGTACGCAGGTTCAAGAATCTTGAAGTAGCAAAAAATGTACTTGCCCAGGTAATAAAAATACCCATCAATAATATTCCCGAAAATAGTGCAACCAGCAATTTGGCATCGGCAAGCAATTCAAGTTCAGGGAAACTGCTGTTTAAATAATACAGAACAACACCCATTCCTATTAGGGCGAGCACGGCACCTATTATTCCCAGTTTTACGCTTTGCCAGATAAACGGTCTTCTAATAAATGTTTTGGTAGCACCTACCATTTGCATGGTCTTTATTATAAATCTCTTGGAATAAACTGCCAGGCGAATAGAACTGTTGATCAACAAAACAGCGATAAATGTAAAAACCCCGCTAATGACAAGGACCCAAAAACTGATCTTTTTCACGTTGTCATTCAGTAAAGCGATTAGGGGTTTATCATAGACCACTTCATCCACGAAATTTTTAGAGTTGATATCTGCGGCAATTTCATCTATTTGTTCCGGAGAAACATAATCGGCTTTCATGTAGAGGTCTATGGAGTTTTGCAGGGGATTATATCCCAGGAAATCCATAAATTCCTCTCCTATTTCCTTACTATGGGCTTCTGCAGCTTCTTCTTTTGAAACATAGGTGGTGGATTTTGTATATTCTGCAAGGGCAAGGCTTTTCTTGAGTTGCTCGATCTCTACCTCTTTTGCGGTATCTTTTAAATAAACCGTCATAGCGATTTGTTCCTTAAAATGATCGGCAACTTTTTTGGTGTTCAACACCAAAAGGCCTAACAGGCCCAATAAAAACAAAACCAAACCTATACTGATAACCACAGAAAAATACGACGATATCAGGCGGCGTTTTTGATACTTTTCAAAAGATGAACTCATAGCAGGGGTGCAGATTTTGTGTAAAAATAAGAAAGTAAATGATACTCATTCTTTAAAACGTTCAAAGTTTATATTTTATTCTTTTATAAATATCTTTGAGAAAACAGAAGTATGCAAATTTTGATTTATGGTATTGGTGGAGTAGGAGGATATTTTGGAGGAAAGATTGCAAATGCAGGTTATGATGTTAGTATGATTGGCCGTGGGAAACACCTGGAAGCGATTCAGCAAAACGGATTATTTATAGAAAGTATAAAGGGCGATTTCAAAGTATTTCCAAAAGTTGCAACCGATGATTTGCAACAGGTTCCCGCACCGGACCTGGTAATCCTGGGAGTTAAATCCTGGCAACTTAAAGATGCCGCAATTGCATTAAAACCCGTTATTAAAGAGGATACCATTGTTCTGCCGCTTCAAAATGGAGCCGATAATGTGGAACAGCTGTTACAGGTGCTTCCCGAAAAAAATGTTATCGCGGGATTATGCCGTATCGTTAGTTTTATAGAAGCCCCCGGAAAAATTAAACATGCTTCATTTGAACCTGAAATTATTTTTGGGGAAATCGATAATTCACAAAGCAAAAGAATTCAATCCGTAAAAGAAATTTTCGACCGCTCGGGAATTAAGAATAGCATCCCGGAAGACATTCAACTGGAAGTCTGGAAAAAATTCCTGTTTATAGTAACCATTAGCGGAATAGGAGGTTTAACACGGGTTCCTGTTGGTAAGATTCGGGAAAGTGCATATTTGGTTGATTTAATGCAGAAAACCGCCCAGGAGATACTCGAAGTTGCTAATGCTAAAAAAATTCCATTAACCCGGGAGCACGTAAAAAAGGTTTTTGAAACAATAGCAAATCAACCTTATGATACTACCGCTTCCACGCAACGGGATCTAATGAATGGAAGACCTTCGGAAATTGAAAAATTTAATGGCTTTATAGTGCAGGAAGGTGCGCGGCTGGGAATTCCAACCCCGGTTAACAAATTTATTTACGAATGTTTGCTTCCTATGGAGCAAAAAGCCCGAAATCTTTAACGTTTCTATAGAAGATTGATTCCCGTAAGAAGTTTAAAATTGTAAATTTGCAGCTATTCAGAAAATAGAGCAATGAGTTACCATTTTAACGAGATTGAAA
>JAWOHC010000148.1:0-2902 GCA_046496275.1 Gillisia sp. | reverse complement strand
AATTTTTATCAGGCATCTTTGAAGGAAAAACCACCGGGACTCCTATTGGTTTTGTTATTCAAAATGCCGATCAAAAGTCTAAAGATTACTCTCATATTAAAGATACATACCGGCCATCGCATGCGGATTATACGTATGATGAAAAATATGGGGTACGGGATTATCGTGGAGGAGGCAGATCTTCGGCTCGCGAAACCGCAAGCAGGGTAGTAGGCGGCGCCATTGCAAAACAATTGATTCCGGATATTTCATTTTTGACCTATACTTCATCGGTAGGAGCAATAAAAATGGAAAAAAACTACTGGGAGATCGACGCAGAATTAATAGAAGCGAATCCCGTTCGGTGTCCAGATCCTGCTTCTGCAGAAAAAATGGAGACATACATTCGTGAGATCCGTTCCCAGGGAGATACCATAGGAGGAACTGTTCAATGCGTAATAAAAAATGTTCCAAAAGGTCTGGGAGAACCTGTTTTTGATAAACTTCATGCCGAGTTGGGCAAAGCAATGCTATCCATTAATGCCGTTAAAGGTTTTGAATTTGGAAGCGGCTTTGAGGGAACAAAAATGAAAGGCAGCGAACACAATGATATTTTTAATCCTGATGGAAGTACCACTACCAATTTAAGTGGTGGCATCCAGGGAGGTATATCCAATGGAATGGATATTTATTTCAATGTAGCCTTTAAACCGGTTGCAACGCTTATTCAAAAGCAGCAAACCATCAATTCTAAAGGGGAAACAGTTGAAATGCAGGGTAAAGGAAGACATGACCCTTGCGTGGTGCCACGTGCTGTTCCTATTGTTGAAGCTATGGCAGCACTTGTTATAGCCGATTTTATGTTGCAGAACAGATCCTCCAAAATATAATTCAACTTTCTGAAAAATCTTTAAAATGAAAAAATTAGCATTGCATTGGCAGATATTATTAGGGATGGCCGCAGGGGTTATTTTCGCTCTAATTCTCACCAATTTTAGCTGGGGCCGGGGATTTATAGGAGACTGGATCAAGCCCTTTGGTAATATTTTCATCAATGCTTTAAAATTAATTGCAGTGCCGCTTATTTTGGCGTCCCTAATAAAAGGCATATCGGATCTTAAGGATATTTCCAAACTTTCAAAAATGGGAACCCGTACCATTATAACCTATATCTTCACTACGGTTATTGCTGTTTCAATTGGCTTAGGATTGGTGAATTTGATCAAGCCAGGGAATGCCATTACCGAAGAGACCAGGAATGACCTTATTGCAAGTTATGAAGCAGATGCTTCCACCACGATTGCAGATGCACAGCGGCAAAGAGAATCCGGTCCGTTGCAGGCACTTGAAGATATTGTCCCCAGCAATATTTTTGCAGCTGCGGGCGATAATGCCAATATGCTGCAGGTAATATTTTTCGCTATATTCTTCGGGTTGGGGCTTATTTTAATACCTGAAAAGGCAGCAAAACCAGTCAAGGACTTTTTTGATAGCTTTAACGATGTGATCCTGAAGTTGATAGATTTGATTATGTTAGCGGCTCCTTACGGGGTATTTGCTTTACTTGCCGCGCTTGTGGTAGAATCCCCCAGCACCGATTTGTTTGCCGCCCTCGCGATGTATGCAATTACCGTTGTAATTGGCCTTCTGTTAATGATTGGATTTTATATTTTGATGGTTTGGATTTTCACCAAAAATACCCCGGCCTTTTTTATAAACGGGATCGCACCGGCTCAATTACTTGGTTTTTCAACCAGTTCCAGCGCGGCAACGCTTCCGGTAACTATGGAACGTGTAGAGGAACATATGGGAGTTCATAAAGAGGTAGCAAGTTTCGTGCTGCCAATTGGGGCGACCATAAATATGGACGGAACCAGTCTTTACCAGGCGGTAGCAGCGGTATTTATTGCACAGGCTTTTGGAATGGATCTTTCCCTTGGTGCACAACTTGGAATAATAGTAACAGCAACTTTAGCTTCCATAGGTTCTGCCGCTGTTCCCGGCGCTGGAATGGTAATGCTGGTTATAGTTCTTGCCCAGGCAGGAATTCCGGAAGCCGGATTGGCACTGATCTTTGCAGTAGACAGGCCACTTGATATGTGCAGAACAACCGTGAATATTACCGGGGATGCTGCAGTATCTATGTTTGTGGCAAAATCTGTAGGTAAATTGGGACCACCAAATGTTGTGGAATGGGATGATACCTATCATCCTGAAAAAAATAAAACGGAGAAAGCAAAGGAAACTAATCCAGAAATTTAGCCTTAAGTTCAGGAGTTGGGATCATACAAGATTCTTTTTTTCCGAACCATTTATACCGGTTATTGGCAATAAGGTCATAAACTCCGTCTCTTAAGCCTTCGGGTAAAAAGGAGAAGTGTTTAAGCATGGCATAGCCTCCGGAAAGCTCTTTTGATATTTCCAAAGCTGCGGTAGACTTTTTAAAATAAGCTACACCTGGTTCTATTAAAACAATGGAATCCAGCTCTTCAGGATCTATACCCCTTTCAGAAGTTAGTTTTCTTCCTATTTCACTTTGGAGTGAGGCGAATCTAAAAATGTCGTTTTTATCGTGTTCAATGATGAAATTGACAGAATTGTTACACAAGTTGCAAACACCGTCAAAAAGGATGATCTTTTTATCTTTTGGTAATCCTGTTGTCATTATTTTATTTTTTTAGCCTGCACCAATATGGCGGCGCTGTGCCGAACCGGCCCACACTGCATAAAGATGATTGGTTGATGACCATCGCGTCGAAACGGCGTGGCGGTCAGGCCGAGGACGTAACGGGTTTTGGCCTGTTTGAGGATCGCCTCGAAGGAAAAAGCTGAAAGATGATGGCACTCATCGACTATGATCTGCCCATAGCCATCGAGCAGTTCTGCCAAGTCTTCCCGCCGTGACAGGGACTGCATGACGGCG
>JAWOHC010000232.1:0-7128 GCA_046496275.1 Gillisia sp. | reverse complement strand
CCCCTCTAAAACACCTTTACGAATTACTGCATCTTTAGCCGCTTTAGCTGCTAAACGAGCTCTCGCCGAAAGCCAACAACGGCTAATGACTGCCTTGGCATCCTGAGGATTTTTTTCTAAATATTCTTCTAAAGAATCTTTCATCACTGACGCCACGGCTGTTCTGGCTTCGGAATTGCCTAATTTCGTTTTGGTTTGTCCTTCAAATTGAGGCTCTGCAACTTTTACCGAAATAATAGCCGTAAGTCCTTCACGGAAATCATCTCCCGCGATCTCAAACTTTAACTTATCCAGCATTCCCGAAGCATCTGCATACTTCTTCAAAGTAGTTGTGAGTCCTCTTCTAAAGCCGGCAAGATGCGTTCCTCCCTCGTGCGTGTTAATATTATTCACATAAGAATGAAGGTTTTCATTGAAGGAAGTGTTATACACCATAGCAACCTCAACAGGGATATCATTTTTATCCCCTTCCATAGAAATCACATCCTTGATAATAGATTCCCTGTTTCCATCCAAATACCTGATAAATTCCTTTAAACCTTCATCTGAATGAAATGTTTCTGTGGGAATCGTACCATCTGCAGCTTCCGCGCGCTCATCGGTTAAATAAATGGTGATCCCTTTATTTAAAAATGACAATTCCCGCATCCTGCTGGCAAGCGTGTCATAGTTAAAATCTACTGTTTGTTCAAAAATGCTTGGATCCGGCTTAAAAGTGATCACGGTCCCTGCAAGATCGGTTTCACCAACAGATCTCACGGGATAGAGTGGTTTCCCTAATTTATATTCCTGCTCCCAAATAACTCCATCGCGATATACGGTAGCCGTTAAATGCTCGGAAAGGGCATTCACACAACTTACACCTACGCCGTGTAAACCTCCTGAAACCTTATACGAATCTTTATCAAATTTACCTCCGGCACCAATTTTGGTCATTACAACCTCAAGGGCAGAAACACCTTCTTTTTTATGAAGATCTACCGGTATTCCCCGTCCATTATCCTCAGTCCTTACAGAACCATCTTTACCAATTTTAATTTTAATAGTATCACAGTGCCCGGCCATGGCCTCATCTATAGAATTATCCACCACTTCATACACCAGGTGATGCAAACCTCTTATGCCGGTATCTCCAATATACATAGAAGGTCGCATACGCACATGCTCCATTCCTTCCAGCGCTTGAATACTATCTGCGGAATAACTGTTTTTCTTCGCTTCTTCGCTCATATATAATTCTGTTAAATTTCATGATTTTATATAACAAACAAATATAAGAAAACCCTTATTCCTATTAGCCTGAAGCGCTTCATAATACGCTTAAGTTATTAACAATTTATGTGAAAAACTTTGCTTTTAAACTTCGGCTTTTTGTTCCGCCACTTGCACACCGGAAAGGCTGTTTTTAGCGATATGAGTGGCATTCACCCTCCCGCTGAGATCTTTATCTTTCTTCCATTTTGGGCCTCATATTTTAACAGACTTTGCCACACTTTCCTGTGGGAATAAAATTTCTCATACAGAAAAAATGATTCTTTAGCCGATAAGCCCGGGAGCTATTAACAGACCCTAAAACAAAAGCATAAAAACAATCTTTCATTTATTTTTTAAATCACTCATCCAAAACCATCATTTACCTGCACAAAACTGCCAGTTTTAACATATATTAAATACTTCGTTAACATATGTACTAAAGCCTAAACAGTACCTTTAGGCAAAATCTTAAAAAAATAAAAAGTATTATGAAACACCTATTTTTAATAGCATTAGTTGCAATGTTTTCATTTCAAAGCAATTCATTTGCTCAGGAAACAGAAAAACAAAAAGCAATTCCAAATTTTTCAAAAATAGATGCCAGTCCAATGGATTTGGTGATTTACAAAAACGAAAATGACGAGGTAATCGCAAGAGTGATTTATAGCCGACCACAAGCAAGAGATCGGGAAATTTTCGGAAAACTGGTTCCTTACGGGGAGGTTTGGCGCACTGGAGCCAATGAGTCTACAGAGCTAACATTATATAAAGATATGAAAGTTGGGGAAGCAGAAGTTAAGGCAGGAACCTATACCATCTATACAATTCCACAGGAAAATGAATGGACTGTTATTTTAAACAAGGACGTTCACACCTGGGGTGCATATTCTTATACCGATAAACAAGATCAGGTTCGCATAAAAGTTCCTGTTAGAAATTCTCCTACAACTATTGAATCCTTTTCTATGGCTTTTGTTCCAGGAGAAAATGGAGCCGATTTATTAATGGGCTGGGATAACAAATACGTTGAAATCCCTTTTAAAGCTGTAAATTAGAAAGATTTATCTGTTTTGATAAAAGCGGTTAAAAGTTCATTTATTTGACTTTTAACCGCTTTTTTTTATGGGATATTAAGATATTTATGGGTTTGAAGTGAGACTTTCCACCTTGGGTTTTTCATAACATAATCCACAATTAAGGGGATCATTTTATCTCTTTTGCTCCATTCAGGCTGAAGATATAAAATGCAATTTTCATTGACCTTATCCGCCTGTTCCTCTGCGAATTTAAGGTCATGGACATTAAAAACAATTACCTTTAATTCGTTCGCTACTTCGTATATTTCAGGTGTAGGCAATTTTATTTTCTTTGGAGAAAGACATATCCAGTCCCAAATACCGCTTAATTTATAAGCTCCGGAAGTTTCGATGTGAATTTGACAACCTTGTTTTTTGAGCAATTGCGTTAAAGGCCCCATATCCCAGGTTAAAGGCTCTCCCCCGGTAACAACAATCGTTTTACTGTACTGCACAGCTTGTTCAATTATTTCACCTATAGCGGTGGGAGGATGTAGATCTGCGTTCCAGCTTTCTTTCACATCACACCAGTGGCACCCTACATCACAACCACCTATTCTAATAAAATAAGCCGCTGTTCCCTTATGAAATCCTTCCCCCTGAATGGTATAAAAAGCCTCCATTAAAGGCAGCATGATTCCCTCATCCACCAATGCCTGTTTCTCTTTTGTAATCATAGCGTGCAAAGATAAGGAAACTTAAAGACCTGTTACATACATTAATCAATTTTAGGAAGTCCCTTAAAAAGTTCTTCTTATCCTGAATTAGACTCCTGTAGATTCAAAATTTTCCTTTAATTTGAACTGATGGAAAAACAATTCTTAAAGGATATGTAAATCCTATAATTCAAAAGAAGCTGTTTAACAAATACCCCGGAATGAAGTACCTGTTTCCTATATTATTTTCTTGTTTATTTTTGATCTCCTGTTCTTCTGCGAAAAAATTAAACAGGCAATTAAACCAGCAGTTTAAGGCTGAAGTTTTTGAGCAAAGTTTCACCGGATTTATGGTGTACGATCCCGTTAAGAAAAAAACACTTTATGATTTTAATTCTCAGAAATATTTCACTCCCGCCTCCAGTATCAAATTACTCACTTTTTACGCTGGTTTAAAAGTCCTGGGAGATTCCATTCCGGCATTGAAATACGCGGTAAAAAATGATTCCCTGGTTTTTTGGGGAACCGGGGATCCTTCCTTTTTATATTCAGAATTACCGGAATCCAAAGTTTTAAGCTTTCTGAAAAACAGAAAAGAAAATCTACAGTACCTCCCTCCTGTTTTTAAAGAAGAACAGTTTGGCCCCGGGTGGGCCTGGGACGATTATAACTCATATTATTCTGTGGAACGATCTGCATTTCCTATTTACGGGAATTATGCTGTTTTTGAATTTTTCCCGGGAGAATTAAAGCCTGTGAGCCTTCCCACAATTTTCAAAGGAAATTTAATACCCGGTCAGGAAAATTCAGACCGCATTCGAAGGTCTCTGGATAAAAACACATTTCTTTACAAACCCTTTACAGGAGCGAAAGGCTTTACCCAAATAGTTCCGTTTAAAAGTTCAGATGAATTATTTGTGGCGTTACTTAGCGATACACTTCATAAACCTGTTGAGATCCTCAAAATAAAGCCTGAAGATCTACCTGAACCAAAAACTGTTTACAGCATAGCTTCCGATAGTCTTTACAAACGAATGCTGCAACAAAGCGATAATTTTTTGGCTGAGCAAACCCTGCTTATGGTTGCTGGAAAAATTTCAGACAGCCTAAAAACCGATATCGCCATTTCTCATATTTTGAAGCAACACTTAAATGAACTCCCGGATAAACCCAACTGGGTAGACGGATCCGGATTGTCCAGGTATAATCTTATCACTCCCCGCAGTATGGTTTTCCTGTTGCAAAAAATTGCTGAAATAGTACCTTCGCAACGGCTGTTTTCGCTTCTGCCCTCCGGAGGAAAATCTGGCACCCTCAAAAACTCATATCTGGCCAGAGAACCATATATTTATGCAAAAACAGGAACTTTAAGAAACAATCACGCTTTAAGCGGATTTCTAAATACTAAAAGCGGAAAGGTTTTAATTTTCAGTTTCATGAATAATAATTACCCGGATTCTTCCGCAGAAATTAAAAAACAAATGGAGCTAATTCTAAAAGGTATTCATGAAAATTATTGATATCTCAAGGCTATGCTGGATTTAATCCCAGAAAATAAAGCACCTATATTCTCAAAATTCGAGGCAAGCCCTCAATGAGGGATTAAAAAAACAGCAAAAAATGCAAAGAAGAAATTTTTTAAGAAACATTGGAGTGGGCGGATTGTCCCTATCATTATCCTCTTTTATAGCACCTGCCGGATTCTCTTCAATTACTACAAAGAGTTCCAATATGCTGCTGCCAAATGGATTGTCTATTGGCGACACTATTGGGATTGTGAGCCCGGCATCTGCCATTTTTGAGACAGAGCCTTATGAGATCGCTGTTGAATCCTTGGAGGCCATGGGATTGAAAGTGAAATTGGGTGAGTTTGTAAACAACAGGTTTGGACATCTTGGTGGAACAGATGCAGAACGCGCAAAAGAATTCAATGATATGTTTCGGGATCCGGATGTAAACGCAGTGATAGCCTTAAGAGGAGGTTCGGGCGCTGCAAGGATTCTGGATAAGATAGATTATGAGGCTATTGCTAAAAACCCGAAAATCTTTATTGGCTACAGCGATATTACAGCCCTCCATCTTGCAATCTATGCCAGGACTGGATTAGTAACTTTTCACGGACCGCTTGCCGTTTCCACCTGGAATAAATTCAGCTATTCCATATTCAAACAAATATTATTTGATAAGCAGGCACTATTGCTTGAAAATCCGAAGGATACTGGCGATAATTTAACCCAGGTAACAAATAGAATAAGAACAATTACACCCGGAAAAGCACAGGGAATTTTGCTTGGAGGAAACCTCTCTGTTTTAACCGGAATTATGGGGTCTGAATATTTTCCTTCCCAGTGGGAAAATAAAATCCTTTATCTGGAAGATATTGGGGAACAAATTTATGCGGTAGATAGGATGATGAGCCAATTAAAACTGGGCGGAGTATTGGATAAAATTTCCGGTTTTGTGTTTGGAAAATGCACCAGTTGTGAGCCGGGATCTGGATATGGATCTTTTACCCTGGAAGAAGTGATAGACCATTATATCAAGCCGCTGAATATCCCGGCATATTCCGGAGCTATGTTTGGGCATATAAGCGAAAACTCCACGATTCCAAATGGTTTACTTGCCGAGATCAACGCTGATAATGGAACCATACAAATGCTTGCTCCGGCGGTACGTTAGGAATCAAAAACCTTGGGGAAATAAACCATCCATGAGCGATTAAAAATATGCTGTTGAGATATAAAAAAGTACTTGTTCAGGAAAAAACCAAGGAGAACTTACATCGCCTTAATTCAATAAACTTTAGTGTCCAAACTCAATAATCTGCCGAAATTAGAAAAACACATCCAATCAACTCCTAATTTTTTATAACTTAGTATTATGAAAGACCATCAAAAGTTTATTGAACATATTCAAAAGGGCTACACCACAAAAGGGGATTTTATACATATGGGTGCCGCGATGCTGGAAGGAGTAGCTTTTCCTGATGCAGCGGTAAAAATCCCATTAAAAACCCTAAACCGGCATGGTCTTATTGCCGGCGCAACAGGAACCGGAAAAACAAAAACCCTTCAAATCCTTGCTGAAAATTTATCGGCAAAAGGAATTCCTGTATTGATGATGGATATAAAAGGTGATTTAAGCGGTATTGCGATGCCCGCTGCGGAAAACGAGAAGTTAACAGCACGCCACAAGACAATTGGTTTTGAATTTGAACCCATGGTATCCCCTGTTGAAATGATGAGCTTGTCACAGCAGCCCGGGGTGCGTCTCCGTGCTACGGTAAGTGAATTTGGGCCGGTCCTTCTATCTCGTATCCTGGACCTTTCAGAAGCACAAACCGGGATTCTTGCCATTATATTCAAATATTGCGACGACCATCATTTGCCTTTGCTGGATTTAAAAGATTTAAAAAAGATTGTCCTCTTTTCAACAGATCAGGGAAAAGAAGAATTTGAAAAAAGCTACGGCAGAATGGCTAAAGCATCCACGGGAACGATTCTGCGGAAAATAGTCGCTCTTGAGCAACAGGGAGCCGATTTGTTTTTTGGAGAACCTTCCTTCGAGGTTATAGATCTTGTTAGAAAAACCCCGGAAGGCAAAGGTTATGTAAATATTATAAGGCTGAATGACATTCAGGAAAAACCAAAATTGTTCTCCACCTTTATGCTGAGCCTCCTGGCAGAAATTTATACCACTTTCCCTGAAAAAGGAGATAGTGATAAGCCGGAATTAGTGCTTTTTATTGATGAAGCACATCTTATTTTCAAGGAAGCTTCAGGAGCATTGATGGATCAATTGGAAAGTGTTATAAAACTCATTCGATCCAAAGGAATTGGTGTATTTTTCGTCACCCAAAACCCAACAGATGTACCAAAGGAAATATTGAGTCAGTTAGGGTTAAAAATTCAGCATAGTCTAAGAGCCTTTACCGCAAATGACCGAAAAGCAATAAAATTAACTGCAGAAAATTATCCCATATCCGAATTTTATGATACCAAAACGGTGCTTACCTCGTTAGGAATAGGCGAGGCACTTATTTCAGTATTAGATGAAAAGGGACGTCCTACTCCACTGGCTGCAACAATGTTGAGAGCCCCCGGAAGCAGGATGGATATATTATCACCGGAGGAATTAAACAG
>JAWOHC010000314.1:0-14436 GCA_046496275.1 Gillisia sp. | reverse complement strand
TTTAGGCTTCTAATCTTTTTTGAAATAGCTTTCATTTTTCGCTTTCTCTTCAATTTTGAAAGTTTCGGGTACATCCTTAGACCAACCTGCTCAAACTTGATTAAATTACCTTTTCCACAATTTCAATATTAAAATTTCACAATGCAACAAAAAAATATTCCCTTTTCCATATTAGAATTAGCAACTATTTCGAAGGGAACTACCCCGGGAGTAACTTTTAAAAACAGCCTGGATTTGGCCCAAAAAGCAGAGGATTTAGGTTATAAACGTTTCTGGCTGGCAGAACACCACAATATGATAAGTATTGCCAGTTCCGCCACCGCTGTGCTAATTGGATATATCGCGGGAGGAACAAAAAAGATCAAGGTGGGTTCCGGCGGGATTATGCTCCCCAACCACTCTCCTTTAATTGTCGCAGAACAATTTGGAACCCTGGGATCCCTGTATCCAAACAGGATTGACCTTGGACTTGGAAGAGCCCCGGGCACAGATCAGGTAACGGCACATGCTATTCGATCGGACAGGATGCAGGCCGTTTATAAATTCCCGGAGGAAATCGATGAAATCCAAAAATATTTTTCAACTGAAAATAGCGAAGGGAACGTTAGAGCCGGTGTAGCCGAAGGGGTTAACGTCCCAATTTACATTTTAGGCTCCAGTACAGACAGCGCCCACCTTGCTGCTAAAAAAGGTTTGCCTTATGTTTTTGCCAGTCATTTTGCTCCCACCCAGCTATTTGAAGCGCTCAACATATACTATAATAATTTTCAACCTTCTGCCTTTTTACAAAAGCCATACACCATTGCCTGTATTAATGTGATCGCCGCAGAAACCGATAGCGAAGCAATAAAAATTTCAACTTCCCTAATCCGGATGATGCTGGGGGTTCTAACAGGAAAAATTGATTATTTACAGCCACCTACCGAAATGACACCAGACTTACAGGAATTATCTAAAAACCAGGCCTTTGAGCGTATGTTGAAATATTCTTTTGTTGGGAGCAAAGAAACAGTAAAAAATCAAACGGAAGATTTTCTTCAGAAAACAGGGGTAGATGAAGTAATGGTGGCCTCCCATATTTTTGATCACGAAACGAGACTCAATTCTTTCAGGATTTTTTCAGAAATCATGAAAGAATTATAAGGCAATAACTTTCAAATAAAACATCGCATGTAAGCTCCCATAAGCTCTTGGGAGCTTATTTTCATTTAACAAAACCTTAGGTTTTGTTAGTTCGGTAAAACAAGAACTTAATATAGTTTTGCATTTTTAAAATTCAATTTGATGAAAAATGACAGTTTGATTACCCAAAAAAAAGAACTTATCGAAAAGATCGGAGTAAATCTCGAGAAGTTGGAAAAATTGGCTCCTGTGGCAGCGAGAATATTTGCCACGTTAATTCTGTCAAAAAAAAGGGGGGTTACTTTCGAGGCACTTGTTGAAGAACTCAATGCCAGCAAATCCAGCATTTCAACTCATTTAGAATCTTTACAGAACCTGAAAAAGGTAAGTTATATTACCCGACCCGGAGATAGAAAAAGGTATTTTATTATCCACCCAAATCTAATTCTGAATATCATAAATGAAATGGTTGATAAGTGGGATAATGAAAAATCAATCCATCAGGATATCATAGAATACAAAGAAATCCAAAAGCAGAACAGTGAGGAGGATGAACTGGAATTTGACATGGAATTCAATAAAGATTTTCTTGTTTTTTTAGAAGAAGCCAAAACAGCAATTGAAAAATTAAAATTAAATATCATCCAAAAAAGCACTAATAAAAATCAATAGTTAAGCACATGAGAAAAATAAGTTTTTTCACTTTTATAGCAAGCACGTTTCTTTTTATATCCTGCCAGGAAAATCCTGATGGCCCATCACAAGTTCAGGGTCCGGCTCTCTTTCCGGTTATTGAAGTTCCCAATAGAACCCTTACCAGCTACACCTCTTATCCGGTTAGCATAGAGGGCACGGTAAGCATTTTAGTTCGTGCTAAAACCCCGGGATATATTACAAATGTTCTGGTAGATGAAGGCTCTAAAGTTCGTAAAGGTCAGACTCTTTTTAAGCTGGAAACAGAAACGCTTTCTCAGGAAGCAAATGCTGCCAGAGCCAATGTAAATGCTGCTCAGGTTGAAGTAGATAAATTAAAGCCATTAGTAGAAAAAGGCATCATAAGTTCTGTTCAGTTAGAAACCGCGAAAGCCCGACTGGAACAGGCAAAAGCAGGTTACAGCAGCATTGCAGCCAATATTGGTTATGCCACCATTAAAAGCCCGGTTGATGGGTATGTAGGTGCGATCCCATATAGAGAAGGTGCGTTGGTAAGCCCTGGCGATCCAATCCCTTTGACAAGGGTTTCAGATATAGATGAAGTGTATGCATTCTTTGGAATGAATGAAAGGGATTATTTGAATTTTATTCAAAATACAGAAGGAAAAGATATTTCAGAAAAAATAAAGAATTTCCTTCCGGTAGAATTACAGTTGGTCAATGGAGAAATTTATGAAGAAACAGGAACTATAGAGACCGTTACAGGGCAAATAGACCGTTCTACAGGAACAGTAAGTTTCAGGGCGAAATTCCCGAATACCGGAAGAATATTGGTCAATGGAAACAGCGGAAATATAAGGCTTCCAAAAACCTATGAAAATGTTCCCGTTGTTCCCGAATCCGCTTCTTTTGAACAACAAGGTAAAGTCTATGTTTATATCGTTCAGGGAGACAGCATGGCTGTTTCCAAAGTGATCCAGGTTAAGGATCGTATCAACAATCTTATTGTGGTTGCTTCTGGAATTAAAACAGGTGATAAAATTGTAGGGAACGGAATTGGAAAACTTCGTAACAATACCCCTATCACCCCACAGCTAATTGCTTTCGACAGCATCGCTGATCCATTGAACCCTGTATTTAAATAAAATTCCTCTAATGTTAAAGAAATTTATAGAAAGACCGGTTTTATCAACGGTCGTATCCATTGTAATTGTGGTTTTGGGCATTATAGGTTTAACAACCTTACCGGTAACCCAATATCCCGATATAGCCCCTCCAACCATACAGGTAAATGCCAATTATCCCGGAGCAAACGCAGAAACCGTGCTGGAAAGCGTAATTATTCCAATTGAAGAACAAATCAATGGGGTTGAAGGAATGGATTATATCACTTCCACCGCAAGCAATAATGGAAGTGCAAGTATTCAGGTGTTTTTTAAACAGGGGATTGACCCGGACATCGCTGCGGTAAACGTCCAAAACCGGGTTTCCCGTGCGACCCCATTATTGCCAAGAGAGGTTACCCAATCTGGGGTTACTACTCAAAAACAACAAACCAGTGCACTTATGTTTTTTACTGTGCTTTCTGAAAATGAAGAATATGACGGCACTTTTATTCAGAATTACCTCAACATCAATGTGATCCCGGAATTAAAAAGGGTAAATGGTGTTGGTGATGTGACCGTTTTTGGTTCGAAAAATTACGCGATGCGCATATGGTTACAACCCAGCAAACTGGCGGCCTATAATTTAATCCCTTCAGATGTTATTGCTGCCATCAATGAACAAAGTTTAGAAGCAGCAGCGGGTGCCCTGGGACAAAACAATGCAGAAGCCTTTGAATATATAATTAAATACGGAGGGCGTTATAGCACTGAAGCAGAATATGAAGATATCATTATTAAAGCCCTGGATAATGGACAGTTTTTACGTTTAAAGGACCTTGCACAGGTTGAATTGGATGCCGAAGGGTACGGTGTAATTTCTTATACTAACGGAATGCCTGGGGTTGCAATGGGTGTTTACCAAACTCCTGGATCAAATGCTCAGGAAATAATTGAAACCATTCATGAAAAACTAGGGGAACTTGAGAAGGATTTTCCAACAGGGATGTCAATTTTTATCAATTTTGACACAAATGAATTCCTAACCGCATCAATAGATAAGGTTGTACTTACCCTTATCGAAGCCTTTCTTCTGGTATTTATTGTTGTATTTATATTCCTTCAGGATTTTAGATCTACCCTTATTCCCGCTATTGCAGTTCCGGTTTCTATAATTGGTACATTTTTCTTTTTGAACCTGTTTGGATATTCCGTGAATTTATTAACGCTTTTTGCGTTAGTGCTCGCAATAGGTATTGTGGTGGATGATGCCATTGTGGTAGTAGAAGCCGTGCACGCAAAATTGGAGGATGGAGCAAGCAGTGCATTATCGGCCACCCGAACAGCCATGGATGAAATTACTGGAGCCATTATATCAATCACACTGGTAATGGGGGCGGTATTTATTCCGGTTACCTTTATTACAGGACCTACAGGAGTTTTTTATGAACAGTTTGGGGTTACCTTAATTGTAGCCATTGTAATTTCTGCCGTAAATGCTTTAACGTTAAGTCCGGCATTATGTGCCTTACTTCTTAAACCTCACAAAGATGAAGAAGGCAAAAAGAAGAATTTTTTACAACGCTTCTATTCTTCTTTTAACACAGCTTTTGATGTTACAACCAGGAAATATGGAAATTCCCTTGTTTTCTTATACAAACATAAATGGATCACCGTTGTCATACTCCTAATTTCTGCAGGAAGTATTTTTTGGGCAGCGTCCAATACACCAACAGGCTTTGTTCCTAATGAAGACCGTGGACTAATTTTCGCCAATATCGAACTTCCCGCAGGAGCTTCTTTGGACCGAACGGTAGAAATCACGGACGAACTAAGTAAAAAGGTTCGAGCCATGGAAGGTGTTGAGGGGTTTTCTATTGTGAATGGGGTTAGTTTAATTAGTGGAGCCGGAAGTAACTTTGCACTTGGTTTTATAAGATTAGATCCCTGGGAAGACAGGAAAGAGGACTCCTTGTCTTCTGATGCTCTAACAGCAAAAATGTTCGGGATCGCTGCAGCAATTCCAGATGCCAATATGTTGTTTTTTGCACCTCCAAGCATCCCCGGCTTTGGAATTTCAGCCGGCTTTGAAATGAAAGTTTTAGATAGGTCTGGAGGAAGTTTTAAGGAACTTGATCAAGTAACTCAAGATTATTTAGCTGAGCTTTCCAGTCGTCCCGAAGTCTTATATGCACAAAGTTCATTTAACACCAATTATCCCCAATATGAAATTGACTTAAATGTTCCTAAGGCAAAAGAAGCAGGTGTATCGATAAGCAGCATTTTTTCTACGCTTCAAGGGTATATCGGAAGTGTTTATGCCGCCGATTTTGCCCGATTTGGAAAACAATACAGGGTCTATGTTCAGGCATTGCCGCAAGATCGTGCTACAACAAGCGATCTCAATTCGCTGTTTGTACGAAATGATGCGGGTGAAATGGCACCTATTACAGAGTTTGTAAGTTTAAAAAGGGTGTACGGGCCGCAATCGGTTACCAGGTTTAACCTTTTTAATTCTGCTGGAGTTAACGGTGCCCCTGCACCAGGATTTTCTACCGGAGATGCCATTGCAGCGGTTCAGGAAGTAAGTGCAACTTCACTTCCCGCCAACTTTTCCGTGGACTTCTCTGGACTTACACGTGAAGAGATTTCTGCAGAAGGCCAAACGATATTGATTTTTCTTCTCAGCATCATGTTTGTATATTTTATTCTTGCTGCGCAATATGAAAGTTACTTGCTTCCGTTATCTGTACTTTTCTCGCTTCCGGTAGGTGTAATGGGTGCATATTTATTTACAAATTTTACAGGCTTGCAGGCCAATATTTATTTCCAGATCTCCTTGATCATGCTTCTGGGACTCCTTGCAAAAAACGCAATTCTAATTGTGGAATTTGCAATACAGCGGCGCAAGGCAGGATTCACTATTGTGGATGCAGCTTTTGACGCTGCAAAAGTGAGGCTAAGACCCATTTTAATGACCTCTTTGGCATTTATTGTTGGGTTATTGCCATTGGTTTTCGCCGGTGGAACAGGAGCTGCAGGAAATCGCTCTATTGGTACAGGAGCTGTTGGTGGGCTTCTGGTGGGAACCATTTTAGGAGTATTCATTATTCCCATTCTGTTTATTTTCTTCCAATGGTTACAGGAAAAAGTGAGTAAAAAACCCGAAGTGATTGTTGAGCAAAATGACCAGTTATAAAATATTCAAAATGAAAAATATTCAGATTTATAAATTTATTCTAATTCCCTTGGCACTTACAACGCTCCAATCCTGTTTTGTGGCAAAGGATTATGCACAGCCAGAAGTGGTTAAGGAAGAATTCTATCGTACGGACAATCTTCCCAAGGACAGCCTTTCTATGGCAACTGTTTCCTGGAGGGAACTTTTTACAGATCCTTTATTGACGTCTTATATAGTTGAAGGACTTCAAAGCAATATCGATATAAGAATTGCGCTTCAGCAAATAACTGCTGCAGAAGCATACGTTAAACAGGGTAAAGCGGGTTATTTCCCTAGCCTAAGTGTGGGAGGAGCTGTTACACATCAAATCTTATCAAAAAACAGTCAATTCGGATCTTTCTTTGATGGCAGCATTACCCAATATGAAACTACCGGAAATTTGTCCTGGGAGGCAGATATCTGGGGGAAAATAAGAAGTAATGATCGTGCTTTTCAAGCGTCCTATCTTCAAACAGCTGCAGCGCACAAGGCGGTAAAAACCGAACTAATTGCCGCTATTGCTTCCTCCTATTATAGATTGCTCGCACTAGATGAACAACGGAGAATTACTGAAGAAACAATTGCGACCAGAAAAAGCAGCCTGGAAACCACCATAGCTTTAAAAGAAGCTGGAAGTCTTACTGAAGTTGGTGTAAAGCAAACTGAAGCCCAATTATACAGGGCACAGGCAGTATTAATAGATCTTAAAAATGAAATCAGGCTTCTGGAAAATGCATTCTCTATTTTACTTGGATATGGACCACGGGAAATAGAAAGAACAAATCTCAACGAGCAGATCATTTCTCAGGACCTTGACGCGGGACTACCAAGTCAATTACTTAGGAACAGGCCTGATGTAATAGCAGCCGAGTATAATTTAATAAATGCCTTTGAACTTACAAATGTTGCTCGCAGTGATTTTTATCCAAGTTTAAGGTTAACCGCAGCGGGTGGCTTCCAGAGCCTGGACATTGCCGAGCTTTTTAATGTAAATTCCCTATTTGCCAATTTGGTAGGTTCTATAGCACAGCCCCTAATTAATGGAAGGCAAATAAGAACAGCTTTTGAAGTTTCCAAAGCACAGCAGGAAATTGCGCTTCTAAATTTTGAAAGGTCCCTTTTAAATGCTTCCAGGGAAGTATCAGATGCGATGTATAATTATGAAACCTCCGTAGAAAAAATAGAAATTAAGACCAAAGAATTTGATGCCTATGAACTGGCAACTTCATATTCAGAAGAATTGCTCGAAAACGGGATGGCAAATTATCTGGAAGTCCTAACTGCGCGCGAAAACACGCTTAACTCTCAACTTGAGCTTGTAAATGCCCGATTGAGGAAACTCAATTCAGCTATAGAATTGTACCAGGCTCTTGGCGGCGGATGGCAATAATTTAAAAATGCCCGGGCAACCCTGAGAGTTTCTCCCTGGAGTTCTCTTAAACTTGTCCCGGTAAATTATTTTTTAATGTTGGTTAATTGCCAAATCGGTCCTGAATTCTTCAGAGCCGATTTTTTTTATTAATAGAGCGCAGAAATTTTGGAAGAGAAATCCCTAAAATACCCATGCACTCTTTTAAACTTCTATTATAAGGCTGACCCCCCCAGTTAAACTTATCCCTTTACACCT
Source organism: Gillisia sp. (assembly GCA_046496275.1). Classification (GTDB taxonomy): domain Bacteria; phylum Bacteroidota; class Bacteroidia; order Flavobacteriales; family Flavobacteriaceae; genus Gillisia. Next base: position 6,710 of record JAWOHC010000314.1, on the reverse strand, counting down.
TTGCACTTGAAACTAGCCTCCAAGGAATTCCAAACATACAGGTGTTTTGATTTCAAGAGGCGCAAGTTGTGTCGTTAATTTTCCATTTCTTGGATCTATATTGAAAATGCTGATATTGTTGGAGTCCTGGTTTGCAACATATAGAAATTTCCCATTTTCCGAAATCGCGAAATTCCTGGGTGCTTTTCCAAAAGTTGGGGAATATTCTATGTTTTTCAGGGTACCTGTATTTTTGTCTATTCTATAGGATGCAATGGTATTATGACCCCGGTTTGAAACATATAGGAATTTTTCGGAGGGGTGAATGTGAATGTCTGCCGCCGAATTGTTTTCGGTGAAATCTTCAGGAAGCGATGCTATATTCTGAATAAGTTTTAAACCGCCATCTTTCAATACACTAAAAACACTCACACTGCTATTGATCTCATTGATGGAATACGCAAATTTATTATTGGCAGAAAGCGTAAAATGCCTTGGGCCAGATCCATTGGATAATGCTACGTAAGCCTGAGAATTTAGCCTAAGCTTCCCGGTTGCAGGATCAAAATTATAAATCCATATCTTATCATTGCCCAGATCTGCGATATAGGCCCGTTTGTTATCTGAAGATAAAGTAACCGAATGTGCATTGGAATCGCTGGTGTTTTCGAGATCGATGCGCTGCACCTTTTTTAGGCCTCCATCTGGTTTTATTTTATAAACCATCACAACGCCACCCACATAATTAGAAACAAAAACGAAATTCCCCGATTGATCCAATGCGATATGGCAGGGAGCAAAACTCTCTGTAGAAACCCTGTTGATCAATTCCAGGCCCTGATCTTCACCAATCTTATAGGAATATATAAATCCACTGGGAGCATCTTTACTTCCTAACTCGCTAACAGCAAATAAATACCGTTTGTTCTTTGAAACTTTTACAAAGGAAGGATTCGTGATCTTTGCAGCGGTTTCTTTAAGCTCCAACCTTCCGGTTTCCGGATCCTGAGTTACGCTGTAAATTCCATTTGCCTGGCCGTTCACATGGCCTTCTTTTTTTGTGTAGGTGCCGACAAACATCACATTCATAGAATCATCAGCCTTTTCATTTGCAATCGTATTTTGCCCTTTGGAATTAGTGTGAATAATTGCAAAAGCCAACAAAAGTATCAGGTTAGGTTTCATTTTTAAATAACGTATCGGTTAAATAATTTATTAAATTTCGGTAAATCAAGAGCTTATGTGAATCAAAACCCTCCATTAATGATCAAATCCATCTTTTTCTTCGGAAATAAAAAATCATCATTACAAAAATGAAGATCATAATTCCCCAAAGCACAAAATAACCATATTCCCATTCAAGTTCCGGCATATTTTGGAAATTCATTCCATAAATTCCGGCTATAAATGTTAAAGGAATGAAGATAGTCGCTATTATGGTAAGTACTTTCATCACCTCGTTCATTTTATTGCTGATGGTGGTCATGTACATATCCATTAAACCCCAGGTCATTTCCCTGTAAATATCAATATTTTCTGAAACCTGGATAATATGATCGTACAGATCCCGAAAATAGTTTCCCGTTTTTTCATCAATTAGATCATTATCAATCTTATTAAGCCTGCTCAATACTTCCCTAAGCGGAAAAACGGCCCTTCTTATTCGCAGAATCGTACGCTTAAGTTCCTGGATTTCAAAAGTAATATCATCGCTGGGTTGCGCCTGGAACAGGTTATCCTCCAGCAGTTCAATTTTATCCCCTATACTATCAATCACCTCAAAATACTGATCTATGATCGCATCCAGCAAACTAAATAAAAGATAGTCTGTCCCGTGATTCCTTATTCTTCCTTTGGAATTTGCAAGCCGGTCTCTAATTCCTTCAAAAACATCTCCATCTGCTTCCTGAAAGGTGAGCAAATAATCTTTTCCAACAACAATACTAATATGCTCATTTACAAGGTTACCGTTGGTTTTTTGAGCAGCATCCTTTGGATAATAAAGCATCTTTACAACCAGGAAGATATAATCCTGAAATTCATCCACTTTTGGTCGCTGATTGGTATTTACAATATCTTCAAGGATTAGAGGATGCAAATCGTAATATTTACCCAGTTTTTCAATTTCCCGGGTATTGTTTAAACCATTGATGTTGATCCACGTATTTTTGTCATCATCTTCAAAATTAAAGGCGTCTTCAGGATTTGTGGAAATATGGCGCTCAAAACTTTCCTTGTTATAATCTATAACCTCCAGCCGGGTTTCCACAGATTCCTTTCTTCCTATATACGTTACCGTTCCCGGAACCTGATTTAGTGCTTTCGTGGATTTTGGCCTTCTTAAAAAAAGCTGTTTACGTTTTACCATGGAAAATTTATTTGTATAAAAGTATAAAAGTTTTTCGTGCTTTTAACTTCGCGCTTCAATAATTGAAATTTGATGCCTGGTAAAAAGCATCCCAAAACCCGGGAAAAAATATCCCTAACTTTGACAAAATCCCAGGTTCATGAAAAACAGACTAACACGGCAACTTCAGGGATTTGTAAAAACCCCTCCGCTTTGGAAAAACCAGGATTTTTTTGGTTTGCAACAGTTTGAATTTCCTGAATTTTCCCTTCCTGAAGCTATAGATCTTCAAAAAGCGCTTCCGGAACTGGAAACAAATTATGTTTTGGGAAAACGAATGGAGCGCTTTTTTGAATTTCTTTTGAAAAATTCCAGAAACATAAAAGTGTTGAAAAGCAATATTCAAATTCAGCAGAAAAAAATCACCCTTGGAGAGCTCGATTTTTTAGCTGAAGATATTATCCTGGATCAAAAACATCATATCGAACTGGTTTATAAATTCTATGTGTACGATCCTTCATTTGAAAATGAGTTGGATCGCTGGATTGGACCAAACCGGAAAGACAGTTTACTTCAAAAAATAGAAAAATTAAAACAGCGGCAATTCCCAATTCTCTTTAAACCAGAAACAATAAAGGCACTTTCGTTATTAGATCTCAAAGCTGAAGAATTTGCGCAAAGCGTGTGTTTTAAGGCGAGTTTATTTATTCCGAAGGGAATGGAGTATACACACTCCATGCAGCTTAATAAAAAATGCATCTCGGGTTTCTGGTTGCATTTTGAAGCATTCACTGCAGAAGAATATAGCGGATATAACTATTATATTCCTATTAAACAGGATTGGCCTGTTCACCCTGAATTTTCTGAAAAATGGGTTTCATATGCAGCCATTAAAGAAGAGATCCTTTTCCAACATCAAAAGAAAAGATCGCCACTTGTTTGGATAAGGAAAAACAGCAGGGAATTTGAAAGAATGTTTATAGTTTGGTGGTAGGGTGTTTTTAGCTGCCTGAAAGCAGCGAATTTCCTTTTAAAATTTTCCTCCCTTGTTTCATCCTAAAAATTAACTTTGCACATTCAGCAAGGAAAAAAAGTATGAATTTAAATACCAAAAAGGCAATTAGAGCCACCTATTTCAGCATTTTTGGTAATGCCATTCTTGCCATTGCAAAAGGCATTACGGGTGTATTTGGCAATTCCTATGCGCTTATTGCGGATGCGATAGAATCCACCACCGATGTTTTTTCTTCCCTGTTGGTTTTATTAGGCCTAAAATATTCCAGTAGACCTCCGGATGAAAATCATCCTTATGGACATGGAAGAGCCGAACCTTTGATAACCTTTGCCGTGGTAGGTTTCCTTGTAATTTCCGCTACTGTAATCGCCTATGAAAGCATTCAGCATATCCAGACTCCACATAAGACCCCCAAGCCTTTTACACTCATTGTTCTGGCTGTTATCATAATTATTAAGGAGCTATTTTATCGCTTCGTATCCAAAAAAGGAGTTGAAACCAAAAGCAGCTCACTAAAGGCAGATGCCTGGCATCACCGGAGTGATGCAATCACCTCGTTGATGGCTTTTATAGGGATTTCCGTGGCTTTATTTATGGGCCCCGGATACGAAACTGCCGATGATTGGGCAGCGCTTTTTGCTTCAGGATTCATTTTATACAATGCATATCTTATCCTACGTCCAGCCTTGGGGGAAGTGATGGATGAGCACATGTACGATGACATGGTTGCCGATATTCGTGAAATCGCCGAAAATGTTCCCGGAGTGGTTGAAACAGAAAAATGTTTTGTACGGAAAACGGGAATGACCTTCCTTATTGATCTCCACATTGCCGTTGCTGCAGAAATCACCGTTAAAGAAGGTCACAATATTGCCCATGAAGTTAAAAAGGAACTTTTAGCAGAATTGCCTGAAATTGCCGATGTCCTGATCCACGTGGAACCGGATGACGAAAGAGGATCATTAAAAGAGCTTCGGTAGGCAATTCTTCAAAATTTGGCTTAAGCATCCCTAAACCATTCTTATAACGGCATTTAAAAAATTACAAAAGAGGATTTTATTGCATATATTATGAAATTTTTAATATAAATGCCTTCCTGTGTTGTTTGAAATCAGGCGTTATAATCTTACCTTCATACTGGTTTTAATCCTTGAAAAACATATTGAATATCCCCTAATACTCATTGAATTGTTTTTCTCTAAAAAGCAAGAACATGTCAATCATAACGCAAGAACAATTTGAGAAATTAGCGAATTTTAAAAATGAACTTTGTATCTCAATCTTCATACCTACCCAACGGGGAGGAAAGGAAGTTTTGGAAGAACAAAGCAAATCCCATTTGAAATCCAAAATGGATGATATCAAAAGAAAACTTCATAAATCAGGGCATTCCGAAGAAAAGATAACAAAGATTATAGCACCCATCCGGGAATTGATACAAAACAAGGATTTTTGGAGACATCAGTCAGATGGTCTGGCCATATTTGCTTCTCCTGGATTTTTTGAAAAATATACTGTACCTGTTCATTTTGAGGCCTATGAGCACATTGCAAATGAATTTTATATAAAACCTCTTGTTCCATTATTGTCCGGAGATGGAAGGTATTATTTGCTGGCTATTCAGGTTAAAGGGGTTTCTTTCTATGAGGCAAGCAAGTATAGCATCACAAAAATTGATATAGAAGACCTTACCCCTTCCAGTTTAATGGATCGAGTAGGTTTTGATTATGAAGAAAAGGCCCTTCAGTTTAGTGCATCCTCTCATGGAGAAAAAAATATGCACGGACATGCAGGGGCAGACAGAGAGCGAAAGGATGAAATATTCAGATATTTCAGGGCAGTCGATGAAGGTTTACAACCTATGTTAAATAAAGGAAAATTACCCTTGGTAGTAGCATGCCAGGATTATTTTTTTCCGATTTATAAGGATGCAAACACCTACACCAAGTTATATGAAGAAGCAGTTCCCGGGAATCCTTCAGATACTGATACGTTAGGCCTTCATGAAAAATCCTGGCAGGTAATTGAACCCTTTTTCGAGAAAACCAAAAAGGAAAAATTAAAAAAATATGAAGAATGGTCCAATACAGAACATACCTCCTCTTCTATTCATGATATCATACCTTCAGCCCTGGAAGGAAAAATAGATTCCTTGTTTTTGGAAAACAGGGAAGAAATCTGGGGGAATTATGATCCACAAAACAGAAAAGTAACTATCGATGATCAACAAACCAATGGAAATATGTCCCTGATGAATTTAGCTGCCAAAAAAGTTCTGGAAAATGGAGGAAATGTATTTTTAATTGAACCTGCTTTTATGCCGGAAAAAGAATCAAAAATGAATGCACTTTTCAGATATAGCTAAACATCAAACTTATAAATTTTTAATAAAAAAGGCTGCTTATGCAGCCTTTTATCATTGAAAAAAGGTAATTTTATCTTTAAATTATAAATTACCTCCATGGATAAAAAACTTGCAGTATTAATAGACGGTGACAATATCCCTTCAGCATATATTAAAGAAATGATGGAAGAGATTGCAAAATATGGCAATCCTACCATAAAACGTATTTATGGGGACTGGACCAAACCCCATTTGGTAAAATGGAAAAATGTTCTTTTGGAAAATGCCATCAATCCTATTCAGCAGTATGGCTATACCCAGGGTAAAAATGCTACCGATTCTGCAATGATCATCGACGCCATGGATATTCTTTACTCAAACAAAGTAGATGGATTTTGCCTGGTTTCAAGTGACAGCGATTTCACGCGACTTGCCACAAGATTGAGGGAAGCAGGTATGAATGTGATTGGGATAGGAGAAAAGAAAACGCCGGAACCCTTTATTGTTGCCTGTGATAAATTCATTTATATTGAAATCCTAAAGAATCAAATAAAAGAAGGAGAATCAGGAAGTATAGAAAAAACTGCTAAAAAGGCGGAAGTGGATAAGATCACTCCAAAAGTCATCCGACTTATTGCAAGTACAATTTCCGATCTGGCCGACGAGGATGGCTGGGCATTTTTGGGAGATGTTGGAGGCTTGCTTCAAAAGAAACAGCCTAATTTTGATTCCAGGAACTATGGTTTTCAAAAACTCACCCCCATGATCAATTCTATCAATAAATTTGAAATTGAATCCAGGGAAAACCAAAAAGGAAGATTCAAATTAATCTACGTTAGGAACAAAGATTGATTTTTCCATTACCTAATAACAACCCGTTAGATTCAATTATTTCCCGTAACCCTGTCTAAAATATCATTAAAGGTAGGTGTTTGGTTTTCTTTGTCTCCGGTAGTGAAGGTGCGCAGGTCTAATCTTGTATAGACGTGAAGATCTGAATCAATCATTTCAACATCTATATTACC
>JAWOHC010000266.1:0-9228 GCA_046496275.1 Gillisia sp. | reverse complement strand
GCGGGAGGGGGGCGTTCGAACGTTGGAACGTTGAACGTTTGAACGTTCCGCCCGACCCCCCAGTCGGATGTAACGCAAAGGCGCAAAGTCGCCAGGGTGCCGAGCCTTCTCCATCGTGGCGTCTTTGCGCCTTTGCGTTACATCCGACTGGGGGGCCGGGCGGAACGTTCAAACGTTCAACGTTCCAACGTTCGAACCATTGGTTGGTTTAATAGAAGAACTTGGGCGAAAGGTCGATGTGGATAAAAAAAATGAGCACTTTAGAGCCAAACAGAATGCTTTGGTTGTAAAAAATGCCGAAGATTATTTTAGGTTGGCCGTGCGGGGAGGTGCGCCTTCGTGGAACAGCAGGGCCGAACATATGTGGGTTTCCGTGAAGCGCTTACTCGATTTATATGGGCCAAACAGCAAAGGCATTGTATGGGCGCACAATACACATGTTGGCGATGCACGGGCAACCAACATGGCATCGCACGGCATGGTGAATATAGGAAGTTTGAGCAGGCAGGAACTTGGCGGCGCCAATGTATTTATTACCGGGTTTGGGACCTACAGGGGCATGGTAAATGCCGGTTCGCAATGGGGCAGCCCAATGCAAATCATGAAGGTCCCCGGGGCACATAACGAGAGTATCGAATTTGCTTTGAATCAGGTTGGGAAGCCCGCCTTTTTGTTGATTTTTGACGAAATCGACAAAGCACATTCATTGTTTGCGCAATACATTGGACACAGGGCTATTGGAGTGGTTTATAACCCGCGGAACGAAATGGGAAATTATGTACCCACCTATTTCACGCAGCGCTACGATTCGTTTATTTTCATAAACAAAACCAATGCATTGAAGCCAATAAAATAGACACCTCCGCCAGAAACTGACGGAGAACGACCCTTAGAAATTGAGCCACCGGAAAACGGTTCATTCCGGGATTTCATCCATAGGTATGATCCTGGTTTGCAGCCTATCCAATACTTTGCACCACTTCTTTTTTAGCTTCTTTTTTACTGCCGTCAAAACCTTCTACTCCGCCAACAGTGGTATATTTCAATACATATTTTTTACCCGGATTTATAATTTGATAAGCGCTTTGGCACATAATTGCAGCTTCATGAAAACCGGAAAGGATCAGTTTTAGTTTTCCTTTGTAGGTATTCACATCACCAATGGCATAAACCCCGGGAATATTGGTTTGATAATCATAGGAATTATCCACTTTTATCGCATTTTTCTCTATTTCCAGTCCCCAGTCACCCATAGGGCCCAGTTTTGGTGAAAGTCCGAATAATGGAATAAACGCATCGATTTCCCTTAATTCTTCCCCACGGGCAACATCCTTATGCCGAATCACAACCCGCTCCAATTTGTTGGTTCCTTCCAAACCAACAACTTCAGCATTGGTGATGATCTCAATTTTGCCTTTTTTAGATAATTCTGAAACCCGTTCAACAGAATCCAATGCCCCGCGAAATTCATTCCTTCGGTGTACCAGGACCACATCTGCGGCAACATCTGCCAGAAAAATCGCCCAGTCTAAGGCAGAATCTCCTCCTCCGGAAATGATCACTTTTTTATCCCGAAAATCTTCCGGGTCCTTGATGAAATAGGAAACTCCTTTCTCCTCAAAATCGGCGATATTTGGGATAGGCGGTTTTCGTGGCTCAAAAGAACCAAGTCCGCCGGCTATTGCTACTACCGGAGCCTGATGCCGGGTGCCTTTATTTGTGGTTACTATAAAAGTGCCGTCCTCCTGCTTCTCCAAGGTTTCTGCGCGTTCTCCCAGGGTAAATCCGGGCTGGAACGGTTTTATTTGTTCCATTAGGTTATTTACAAGGTCTCCGGCCAAAACCTCCGGGAATCCGGGAATATCATAAATGGGTTTTTTGGGATATATTTCTGAGCATTGCCCTCCAGGCTGGGGAAGTGCATCTATTAAGTGGGTTTTTAATTTCAATAATCCCGCTTCAAAAACGGTGAACAATCCGGTTGGTCCGGCCCCTATAATCAGGATATCTGTCTTAATCATTTTAAACTCTTTTTTACTTTTAATGCTTCCGTTACAGTATTCATTTGGTTAACTTTTTCTTCAAAATCGCCCTTGATGGATTTTCGGTATTCGTTTAAATTCTCAACCATTTCATTGACATTTTCAGGAATTACCTCTTCAAAGAATTCCCGAAGGCGCTTGGCCGCGGTGGGTGATTTTCCATTGGTGGAAATCGCGATCTTCACGTGCCCTTTATTTACGATGCCGCCCATATAAAAATCACACAGCTCCGGGGTATCTGCAATGTTGGCAAGCAAATACCTTTTTTTAGCATGCTCATAAACCTTTTTGTTGAGTTTTTCATCGTTGGTGGCCGCAATAACAAAATGCCGCTTCCTTAAATATTTTCTTTTATACCTCCCTTCGGTCATTTTTATACCGTGCTTCTTTGCCAGGTCTGCAGTCTTCGATAGGTACCAGGTTGCAATCATTTCCACCTGGGCATTCGGGCTCGATTTCAGTAAAAAATGAAGCTTTTCATGGCCTACCTCCCCGCCTCCAACGATGAGAATGTTAAGCTTGTTAACTTTTAGAAAAACCGGGTATAATTCATTTCTTTCTTCCATAATTATGCAGATATAGTTTTTACTTTTGGAAGGCTTTTTAAATTCTTAAAAACCGACCGGAATTGTGGACTTTCTTTCACCACTGCTCCTATCACTATAATGGCAGGAGCCGTGAGACCTTTTTCTTTCACCACATTTTCAATGGTTTTAATGCTTCCAAAACCGGATCTTTCATTCTCCGTGGTTCCGTTCTGGATCACACCCACAGGAGTATCCCCTTTTCCAAACCGACTGAAAACCTCAACGATCTCCTCCAGTTTCGCCATTCCCATTAAAATAACCACTGTAGCGGTAGATTGTGCCGCAAGCAGAACATCTTCTGAAAGTTTACGGCCGGAAGTTGTACCGGTGATCACCCAAAAACTTTCTGAAATTCCGCGCTGGGTAAGTGGGATCCCAACACCGGCAGGTACCGCGATAGAAGATGTAATCCCGGAAACCATTGCGGTTTCCAAACCTTTACTCCGTGCATAGTTGATCTCTTCAGAACCTCTTCCGAAGATAAATGGATCTCCTCCTTTTAATCGTACCACATGACCGCGTTCCAACGCATATTTTACGATGAGTTCATTGATCTCCTCCTGGGAAAAGCGATGGTTATCCTTTCGCTTCCCCACATAAATATGTTCTGCCTTTGGCGCATAATCCAGCAACTCCCTGTTTATAAGTGCATCATACAATACAACCTGCGCCGATTTCAACGCATTTATCGCTTTTATGGTTATCAATTCCGGATCTCCCGGCCCGGCTCCAACCACACTTAATTTTGGTATATTAAACATCCTGTACCTCCTTTGTTCTATAGGCATCTACTCTTTTAAGGAACAAATGCGCGTCATTTATATAGTTGTTTGCAAAAACCTCCGATGGCTCATTTTCATTAAGCTGGTATGCAAATTCTTTAAAAGTAGTGGAGAGTTCTATCTTTCCGGTTTCTACAAAAAACTCATCAAACTGCGCTATAATCCCGGCCTGGGTATTTGTACTTACATCTTCTGAAAGCAATAACGCCTTGGCAGAATTTACAATGGAAGTATATGCGTGATAAATGCCATCTGCCCATGCTTTTCGCTCCAGCGCACTTTTGGCATTATCAATTTTCTCTTCACTTTCAAAAAGCAGGGTTGCAATAAGATCTATTACCACTCCGGCGCATTCCCCAACTCCAACTGCCACTATATAATCCTCTTTATGACCCCAGTCTACAAATTCGTTTTCGGTGAGGTTTGAAGTGTCTGAAAGTTCTTTCAACAAACCGTAGAAATAGTTTTTTCCCTTGCGGTCATAATATGTGATGAACTTCTCTTCGGAAGAGGATTCAGTTTCAAAATCATCCAGTAATATCCGAAGTGCCTGAGGGCCCCGTTTGCTGGGAACTTTAATAACCTTATCTGAAAAACGGCCCTGCCCATTTCCTAAAGTTCCTCCTCCCAGCAACACCTGAAGAGCCGGAGCAACAGTTTTCCCCACTTTTATGGACATTCCCTGGAAACCTATCTCTGCCATATTATGCTGGCCGCAGGCATTCATGCAACCGCTTATTTTAATAGTAATATCCTTCCCGTTTATAAATTGAGGGTATTCTTCTTTTAACACATCTTCCAGAACGCTTGCAATCCCGGTACTGCTGGCAATCCCCAGGTTACAGGTATCTGTCCCCGGACAGGCGGTGATGTCCACGGTTTTGTTATATCCTGCTTCTACATAATCCAGTTTTTTTAATTCTGAATAAAAGAAAGGCAAAAATTCTTCCCGAACGTGCCGCACCAAAATATCCTGGCGTAAACTAAACCGAAGTTCATTCCCGGCATATTTCTTAATCAAATCTGCGAGTTTTCTGGCGCCACCGGTGTAAAAATCTCCCAATGGAACCCGGATTCCAACGGCAAATAATCCCGCCTGTTTCTGTGGAATGACATTGGTGCTTTTCCAGGTTTCATATGCTTTAGTATCTTTAATTGCTACCGAAGGAACTTGCACATCCTGAAGCGGAGGCGCGGCCTCAAAAGATTCAAGATCAAATTGCACTTTTTCTTTGGAAAGAGATTGATTCTGGTCTGCCACTAAATCCATAAAAGCATCTTTCCCGATGTCTTTTATCAAAAATTTCATTCGCGCTTTCAGTCGTTTAGACCTTTCCCCAAACCGGTCAAAAACCCTTAACACCCCTTCAATAAGCGGAATTATTTTTTCAGCTTCAATAAAATCATATAACTCATCGGCATGTCTTGGCTGCGAACCCAATCCGCCACCCAGCATGACTTTAAATCCGCGTTTTCCATCCTTCAATTTGGCGATAAATCCAAGGTCATGGATATAGCTAAGAGCGGTATCCTCTTCAGAAGCAGAAAAGGAGATCTTGAATTTCCTTCCCATTTCCTGGCAAACCGGGTTTCTTAAAAAGAACTGAAACGCAGCATGAGCATAAGGAGAAACATCAAAAGCTTCCTCCACATCAATCCCGGCGGTGGGAGAAGCGGTAATATTACGCACGGTATTTCCGCAGGCCTCACGAAGGGTTATATCATCTTTTTCCAGCTGTGACCATAGCTCCGGAGTCCTGTCCAGGCTTACATGGTGGATTTGTATGTCCTGCCTGGTGGTGATATGAAGTCTTCCGGTGGAATATTCATCAGAAACATCGGCAATGCGGCGCAACTGCTCTGAAGTCACTTTTCCAAATGGCAGTTTTATCCGTACCATTTGAACCCCCGCCTGGCGTTGTCCATAAACCCCACGCGCTAAACGCAGACTTCTGAATTTCTCTTCATTTGCCTTTCCTTCACGAAAAAGACGGATCTTTTTTTCCAGATCTATGATATCTTTTTCTACAATTTGATTTTCAATTTCGGTTCTGAAACTTTGCATATTCTTAATTTTTTAATCCCAGCTGTGGGTTTAATTTTAATTTATAAAGCCTACTCCTGCGGTAGTATTGGTTTGAGTATCTATTAAAATAAACCGACCGTTTGCTTTATTGGAGGCATAGGAATCGGAAAAAATACTTTTGCTCAGGAGGATTGAAACCTTGCCTATTTCATTCATTTCTAGCACGGAAGAAGCATTCACCGCGGCATAATCTGTTGCGATGTGGGTTTCTATTTTGTCGATTCTCGCCAATATTTCATTGGTGTTATGCTGAAGCAGGTATTTATTTCCGGGCGAAAGTGCTTTTCCATCCATCCAGCAAATTGTTGCATTTAAGGTTTTGGACTGCTGCGGAATTTCATTTGATTTCACCAACATATCTCCCCGGGCCACATTAATATCATCTTCCAGGGTAATAGTTACTGAACTTCCCGCCGGAGCTTCTTCAAACTGCTCATCAAAAAAATGAATTTCCCGGATAACAGAACTTGTAAGAGAAGGCAGGACGGTCACTTTATCTCCCACTTTTAAACTTCCACCGGTAATTTTTCCTGCATACCCCCTGAAATCGCGGTGCTCCTCTGTCTTGGGACGAATTACTGTTTGTACAGAAAATCTGGCCTGTGCCTGCTCTTCAAAATTTTCAGAACTCACCTGCTCCAGGTGCTCCAAAATTGTATTCCCCTGGTGCCAGGGCATTGCCTTGGATTTTTCTGCAATATTTTCTCCCCAAAGCGCGCTTACCGGAATAAAGGTGAGGTGTTGCTCCTTAAATTCGCTTTTGGATTGGAGTTCCTTGATATCTGAAACTATTTCATTAAAAATCGCTTCAGAATAATTCACAAGATCCATCTTGTTTACCGCCACGATCACCTCTTTTACCCGAAGCAGGTTATTGATAAAAAAATGCCTGAAGGTTTGCTCAATAACCCCTTTTCTGGCATCGATAAGTATAATGGAAGCTTGTGAAGTAGATGCCCCGGTAACCATATTCCTGGTGTATTCCACATGGCCCGGGGTATCTGCAATGATGTAGCTTTTATTTTTGGTTGAAAAATAGATATGGGCCACATCTATGGTAATCCCCTGTTCGCGCTCTGCCACCAGGCCATCTGTAGCCAGCGAAAAATCAAGGTAATCCAAACCGTTTTTACGACTGCTTTTTTCTATAGCCTCAATTTTATCTGATGTAAGGGACTGGGTATCATAAAGCAATCTCCCTATCAACGTGCTTTTCCCATCATCTACACTCCCGGCTGTTGCTATTTTTAATACTTCCATGTTGGTTATTGTTTTAATATTTATTACTTCCTGACTTTTGAATTTCTTCTAAAAATGTTAGCCACGAATGCTTATTATTCTTTACTTCAGATTTTCTCTTTTCTCCCCTCTTCGGGGGCTAGGGGGCTTTTAAAAATACCCCTTCTGTTTCCTGGTTTCCATTGCCGCTTCCGATCGTTTATCGTCTATTCGTGCTCCCCGTTCTGAAATGGAAGAATCCCGTATTTCCTGAATAACCCGGCCTATACTATCTGCATCCGATTCTACCGCTGCGGTACAGGTCATATCCCCTACTGTCCTGAAGCGCACTTTTCGTGTTCTGGGAACTTCATCGGCCTCCCTGTAAACATGTTCTGAAACAGACCAAAGAAATCCGTCCCGTTCAAAGATTTCACGTTCATGAGAAAAATAGATGGAAGGAATTTCAATGTTTTCCTGGGCTATATAATTCCAAACATCCAGTTCGGTCCAATTGGAAATAGGAAATACCCGAACATTTTGTCCAATCCCAATCCTTCCGTTAAGGATATCAAAAACTTCCGGCCGCTGGTTTTTCTCATCCCATTCCCCAAAATCATTTCTTACAGAAAAGATCCGTTCTTTGGCCCTGGCCTTTTCTTCATCCCTTCTGGCACCTCCAATACAGGCATCAAACTTGTATTCTTCAATAGCGTTGAGAAGGGTGTTGGTTTGAAGCCCGTTTCTGCTGGAATACTTTCCCTTTTCCTCAATGGAATCCCCGTTGTCTATATCTGCCTGCACCTGTTTAACAATGAGCTTCAGCCCGAGTTCTTTTACAAGATTATCCCTGAATTCAATAGTTTCAGGAAAATTATGGCCCGTATCTATGTGCATGAGCGGAAAAGGGATCCTGGAAGGATAAAATGCCTTTTGAGCCAATCGCACCAGCGTTATTGAATCTTTTCCTCCCGAGAATAAAAGCACCGGATTTTCAAACTGAGCAACTACTTCCCTGAAAATATAGATGGCTTCGCTTTCCAGCAAATTTTGATTTAATAGGTTGTTGGTTTTCATGGTTGTTCTATTGTTTTTTTATTCGCCTCCCAATGGTTTGGGAGTAATTCTTAGATTTTGGCATCGGGTTTTTCATTATGGGTATTCCCAAATACCGTTTTTATGAATGTAATCCGCACTCCCTGTTGTCTTCAACTTTCGTGGGATCAAAATATTTAAACTCGTTAGGAAGTTTATGTACTTTCAGGTATTCATCCAGCGCCTCATCACTCCAGTGATAAAAAGGACTTACTTTTAAAATAGCATCGTTGCTGTAACTCAGGATATCAATACTATCCCTGAAAGCGGTTTGTCCTTTCCTTAAATTGGTAAACCAAACATCCGGTTTATGTTCGCTCATCGCCCTGCGAAAAGGCTCCAGTTTTACCTGCTTTGTAAATTCTTCATGCAGGGGATTATCCACCCGGGGGATTCCGCTAAACAATGCATCCCTGTAGGCTGCTGTTTCCAGTGGGATATAGAGTTTCACATTTAAATCCAATAGGTCCATCACTTTTTTTGCGTGCCTGTAGGTTTGAGGAGTATTATAGCCTGTATCACACCAAATCACTTTTATTCCCGGATCAAAACTGGAGCAGGCATGTAAAATGGTTGCCTCATAGGGTCTAAAATTCGTGGTTACAACAGGATTTGAACAGTTATTTATAATCCACGGAACCAATTCTGAAGGGGGAATCCCTTTCAAATGCTTGTTAAGTGTGCTTAATTCTCTTTCGCTAAATAGTTTCATCTGTAGATTCTTATTATTTCGGCTTCGCTCAATACAAGCGTTTTTTAATGGGCATATGTAATTCGCATATTTTCCTCGGTGTTTGTATCGTATTTCGGTTATGCTCATTTCATAATTTCTCCTTTCCAAAATTTATCCTGTTCCAAAGCCTTTCATGCCCAAAATACAGAAGCATCTTCGTAACCAATTCTATAGATCCTATAGCCAGCGCCGTATCGATCTCCCCGGTTAAAAACCAGGATATTACAATCGTGTCCAAAGTCCCTATAATTCTCCAGCTAATCGCCTTCGTAATACTTCGCAAAGGATTTTCAGAGGTTCTGTCTGTTTTATATTTTTTGGTTGAACTGATGTGATTTAAAAACATATTCTATTATATATTACCCTATGGGGTTACTATGTTAATGGCAAATATAATCCCCATACCAATGCAAAGCGTCCTTAATCGCCTAACATTTTTATTTTAACATTTCTATTAGCGTTTTTTATGGAAGGTTTTTATTCTTAAAAGCCAGGTCCGCCAGGGTGTTATCCCCTAAAATTTTCAGGGTGCAATCCCTTACCTGTATCATTAAAAAATGCACGGAACAACTGGACTCATCCGGGCAGTCTTCGCATTTTTCATAATAATTGAGGCTCACGCAGGGCAGCATTGCAATGGGACCTTCAAGAACCCTTATAACCTGTGTCATATAGATCTCCGCTA
>JAWOHC010000254.1:0-13685 GCA_046496275.1 Gillisia sp. | reverse complement strand
TCTTCTTAGTGCAGCCATTACCGGCCTGGCTCACGATGAGGCTTATTATTGGATGTATTCACAAAATTTAGATTGGGGTTTTTATGATCATCCACCCGCAGTTGCGATCATGATTAAGGCAGGGTATTTTCTCTTTGAAAATGCTTTTGGATTGCGGCTTGTAAATGTAATAACTGGGTGTATATCCTTGTTCTTGTTATGGGAACTATGCACTAAATACGGACAGGATTTTTTGCTCTTCGTCTCGCTTATCTTCGGGATTATCATATTCCATGTATATGGGTTTATTAGTGTGCCTGATGGGCCACTCCTTGCTTCATCCATTTTTTATTTTTGGGTATTAGATAAATATCTGGTTTCAGACAAGATTAAATTTGTTTTACTTTTAGCGCTGTCTGTTGCATTAATGCTTTACAGCAAATACCATGGTTTTTTAATCCTGTTTTTCACGATTTTAGCAGTCCCGGAGCTTCTTAAAAAAAGGAGTTTCTGGCTCATAGCATTGTTTTCCCTCATCTTATTTCTCCCTCACATTATTTGGCAAATAGAAAACAGCTATCCTTCTTTACAATACCATCTTTTTGGAAGAGGAAACCGGGCTTATTCCGTTTCCTTCTCCCTGAATTATTTTTTGGGATTAATCCTTATTTCCGGTCCCCTAATTGGCATGATATTATGGTATGCCTTTTTCAAGGTTCGAATTACGTCAAAGTGGGAGCGCGTATTAAAATTTAATGTACTTGGGGTTGTATTATTCTTCTTTTTCTCAAGTTTTCGGGGCAGAATTGAGCCTAACTGGAATATCCCCGTTGTAGTGCCGCTGTTAATTCTTTCCTATAAATATTTATTGGGGAAATTCACTTTGCGAAAATGGGTTGTCGTTTTAGGAGGAATCACCTTTGTGATAAGCATGTTTTTTAGGGTTTATCTCGCGAATGATATACTATTCAACAAGGTTTCCAAACATTTAAAAGTAAGGAACGAGTTTCATAACTGGGATTTATGGGCGCTTGAAATAGCCGAAAAAGCACAAAACAACCCGGTGATTTTTCTCAACTCCTATCAAAAAGCTTCAAAATACACCTATTATACTAATAATTTAGCGCACAGTTACAACGGAGTAAATTACAGAAAAAATCAATTTAACCTGTGGGATACAGAAACTAAAATTCAGGGAAAGGATGTCCTGATAGTATCGAGTAGGGAATTGCCAAACTTTTCTTTGTTAGAAACCGCCGTTGGGGATCTTTATTTTTCCGAAGTGAAAAATTTCAGAAGTTATAATAAAGTTGAAATAGAAGTCCTGAATAAGGAATGGACTTTTGAAGCCAATAAAATCTATCCCCTGGAAGTTCAGTTAACAAATAATTCCCCCTTAAAAGTTGATTTTAAGGAGAATAGCGATTTTTTAGTGGAAATTGTTGTTTCTTTATTTAAGGACAAAAAACTTATTGAAGAACAGCGTTTTCCTTTAAGATTGTATGAAGAAAAATTGGATCCAGGTGAAAGTTTTGTTCAAATTATAAATTATTCGGCCCCACCTGAAAAGAACAGCTTCCATATTTTTGTTTCTTTAAAAAGCAATTATCTGGAACCTGGCATAAACTATAAAAACAAAAATCTAATTGTAGAATAATTATCGATGGAGATCATTGCCTGGCAATTCATTAAATTTGCTCTTGTTGGCACTTCAGGGCTGGTTATAGATTTTGGAATTACCTTCCTTCTCAAAGAAAAAATTTCATTTAATAAATATATTGCCAATAGTACTGGATTTTTATTCGCGGTGATTAGCAACTATTTTCTCAATAAATACTGGACTTTTCAGGATCTCAATCCGGAAATTTTTTCCCAGGCGTTTAAATTTGTTATCATAGCCATCATAGGTTTACTTATTAATAACCTGGTAATATTTCTTTTGAGCCATTATAAACGGTGGAATTTTTATGTCGCCAAGATTTTTGCAATTGGAATTGTTGTTTTATGGAATTTTACAGCAAATTATTTTTATACCTTCTCCGGATATACTTTTCTTCATATTTTCAGCTGAAAAACTTCAAAAAAATTGTAAATTCTACTATATAATAAAATAAGTTAGCTATGGCAGAATTAATACGTATTTATGAAGAAAACCCAAATCCAAAAGATATTAAAAAGGTAGTGGAAGTGCTTCGAAAAGGAGGTTTGGTGATTTATCCTACAGATACCGTGTACGGATTGGGTTGCGATATTACCAATACTTCGGCTTTGGAGCGAATAGCTCAAATAAAACAGGTAAAGCTGGATAAGGCAAATTTCTCATTTATATGTGAAGATCTCAGCAATCTTTCAGATTATGTAAGGCAAATTGACACCCAGACTTTTAAGATCTTAAAACGAAATCTTCCCGGGCCTTATACCTTTATTTTACCTGGAAATAGCAATTTGCCAAGTGTTTTCAAAAAGAAAAAAACAGTAGGAATCAGGGTGCCCGATAATAATATTTGCAGGGCGATTGTTAGGGAACTTGGAAATCCGATAGTTTCCACTTCCATACGAGATGATGATGAGGTGATAGAATATACTACGGATCCTGAGCTCATCCATGAAAAATGGGATAAATTGGTAGATATAGTTATTGATGGTGGTTACGGAGATAATATTCCTTCTACCGTGATTGACCTTACCAATGCTGAGCCTGAAGTAATGAGGGAAGGAAAGGGAAGTATAGAGATTATGTAAAAAAGGTTAACAAATAATTGTTTAGAAGCCTTACCTATGTTATTTTGATAGAATATAAAAAGCCCCGCAATGCGAGGCTTTTTATTATTTATATGTTTTGCTAACTATTCAGCATCATCCATACCTTCTTCAATCAATTCGTAGAATTGGTCAATTTTAGGAAGGATTACAATTCTTGTTCTTCTGTTTTTAGAACGACCTTCAGCATTTTCATTTGAAGCAAGTGGGATGTAGTAACTTCTACCTGCAGCAGTCATTCTTTCTGGTGGAACTCCAAAATCATTTTGAAGCATTCTTACAACTGAAGTTGCACGTTTAACACTTAAATCCCAGTTATCATCGATTACGGCAGTTTTCATTGGCTGAGAATCTGTATGCCCTTCAACCATGAATTCAATTTCCGGTCTGTTTTTTACAACGGTAGCAACTTTACCAAGTACATCTTTTGCCTGGTTGGTAACTTTCCATTTCCCGCTTTCAAATAACATTCTATCTGAAATAGATATGTAAACAACTCCTTTTTCAACATTGATCTGGATGTCTTCATCGCTCATGTTTCCAAGAACACCTTTAAGACTGGTAACCAAGGCAAGTGTTACAGAATCCTTTTTAGTAAGTGCATCCTGCATACGCTGAATTTTAAGATCTTTTTCTTTGATACTTTCCAAAGATCTTTCAAGATTTTGAGCTTCTTTCACTGAAAGTGTCGCTAAATCTCCAACGTTGTTTAGCAACGCAGCATTTTGATTGTTTAAAGTACTGATTTGTCGTCCCAAACCTTCTTTTTCGTCTAAACAGGAATTTAGCTTAACTGTAGCCGTGTTTAATTGATTTTGAGTTTCTCTTTGTTGAGTTTCCAGTTCTGCATATTTCTTCTGTGAAACGCAAGAAGAAAGAAGAAGCGCTGCCGATGCTGTTAGAAGCAAAATTTTCTTCATAATAATAATTTTTTGTTAAAGTTAGATTTCCACAAAGTTATCAAAACTAGTGCCAATTCCCTAGTTTTTTTTAAAATAAATTATATCTCTGAAAATATTTTTTTCCCCAAAACATAATGGCTGTAAACCACTGAAAATTTAGGGAAAGAGGCGAATTTTTCAGGTGTATTTTTTCTCTTTTTAAGGAATGCGGGGAGCATTTTATAAAACCTCATATGAGCATTTAAAATCGCTAAAAAATGTGTTCCCCGGCCTTCCATTAAAAATTTTATAGCTGCGATCCCATCCAGGATCATGCGTATAGGAAGGATCCATAAGAGTTGAGAAACAGGAAGGTTTTTCAGCAAATTATATAAGCTGTTCCTAAAATTGTAAAAGGTTTTCCTTGGGTTCATATGGCTTAGGGTTGCCCCACCCACGTGATATACTATAGATTTTGGCGTGTATTTAACAGTGAACCCAAAATTATGCAATCGCCAGCAAACATCTATTTCTTCCTGGTGTGCAAAATAATCTTCATCCAGTCCTCCTATTTTAAAAAAAGCACTGCTCCTAATTGCCAGGCATGCACCGCTTGCCCAAAAAATATCGGTTTCATCATCATACTGGCCTTCATCTTTTTCCAAACGGTTAAAGACTCTCCCCCGGCAATACGGATATCCCAGTTTATCGAGAAAACCACCAGCAGCACCAGCGTATTCAAAATATTCAGGATTCTTAAAATCCAGGATCTTTGGTTGTGCCGCTCCCAGATCGTCATTTTTTTCGAAAAGTTCTATAATAGGGGGCAGCCAGTGCGGGGTGACCTGCACATCGCTGTTAAGCAATATAAAAAGTTCTTCGTCAAGCCCGGAAAGTGCATCATTATAGCCTTTAGAATAGCCTCCGTTCATTTTATTCTGAAGGATCTTTACCCCTGGAAAATTTTTCTTTACGTATTCAACTGAAGTATCGGTAGAGGCATTATCGGCAACATACACGGTGGCTTCAGGAGAAAAATCCACCACAGACGGTAAAAACTGTTTTAAGAGTTTAATTCCATTCCAGTTTAAAATCACAACAGCTACGGTCATTAATGGGGATTTTTTAATCGTGTTCAAAAGTAATCAGAAAATTTTAAGGGTGCCCGATGCAAAACGGCTTATTCCATTTTCTGTAGATTCACATATTCCGGAAGATCCTCAAGAAAATGATATTTTTCCTCTGCATAATCCAACCTGCAATAATAATGCTCCAGTCCATTTGTAACCATTAAATAGGTAGCATCCAAGCTCATATTATAACGTGCAATTTGATCAAAAGTAGTCTGGGAGATGCTAATCGATGGGGCTTTACACTCCACGATCAATTGTATTTCTCCATTGGGTTTATAAACTACCACATCATAGCGCTTGGTCATTTTGCCCAATTTCAGTTGTTTTTCAACATTTATATGACTTTTTGGATACTGTTTTACCTTCATAAGAAATTGAACCGTATGTAGCCGAACCCATTCTTCAGGAGTGAGAATTACAAACTTTTTTCTGATTTCATCAAATACCGCCGTTTTATTTTCGCTATTTTTGAATCGAAATGAATAGTCTGGGAAATTCAATTTTTGCATTATTCAAAATAACAAAATATTAAAGTTAACTCCTTAGTCTAATCAAATTAATTTCTTGCAGGGAACTACGGGATTTAAGAAATCAAGAAGCTTAGCTATTAATTTAAAAGTTTAAACTATTTAAGCCACTATGGAAGAAGCTATACAAATAGTTAAAAAAATAAAAAGCGGACAAATACACCCCATTTATTTCCTAATGGGGGAAGAGCCTTATTATATCGATAAGATCTCTGATTATATTCAGGATAATTTATTGGCTGAGGAAGAAAAAGGCTTTAACCAGATGGTGCTCTACGGAAGGGATACCAGCATAGATGAAATTGTGAGCAATGCCAAACGCTATCCTATGATGGCAGAGCGGCAGCTTGTTATTATAAAAGAGGCGCAGGATCTTTCACGGAGTATTGAAAAACTGGAATCCTATGCCGAGAATCCGCAACCTACCAGTGTGCTTGTATTTTGCTACAAATACAAAAAAATAGACAAGCGAAAAAAACTATATAAAACCATCTCAAAAACCGGGGTTATTTTTGAGAGTAAAAGGTTGTATGAGAATCAAATAGCAGGTTGGATTCAAAACACCCTTAAATCCCGGGATTATACTATTTCCCCTAAAGCTGCCCAAATGCTGGTGGAATTTTTGGGTATGGATCTTGGCAAAATAGATAATGAGCTTCAAAAACTTCAGTTAATCACTCCAAAAGGCAGCCTCATTTCTCCTGAATTAATCGAGGAAAATATAGGGATAAGCAAAGATTTCAATAACTTTGAACTTCGGAAAGCTATAGGGTTGAAAGATGAAGTAAAAGCGCATCAAATAATCAATTATTTTTCACAGAATCCAAAGGATAATCCAATGGTGGTGACCGTTACCTTATTATTCTCCTTTTTTTCTCAAATATTACAGTATCATGGGCTAACAGATCAGTCTAAAGCCAATGTTGCTAAAGTTTTAAAAGTAAACCCCTATTTTGTGAGTGATTATGTGGTAGCGGTAAAAAACTATCCTATGAAAAAAGTGAGTGGGATTATAGGGTTTTTAAGGGAGGCCGATTTAAAAGGAAAAGGAGTAGGAGCGGCCAATGTTGGCCAGGGAGATCTCTTAAAGGAACTGCTTGTTAAAATAATGCGTTAATATGGGGAAAATTAGTTCATGGATTAATGCTGCGCGCCTAAGGACCTTACCGCTTTCCATTTCCGGAATTATAGTAGGTACAACGATCGCAGTTCAACAGGGATATTTCAATATCGTGATCTTTAGTTTGGCGCTTTGTACTACCCTGGGACTTCAGATACTTTCCAATTTTGCCAATGATTATGGTGATGGGGTAAAAGGAACCGACAATGAAAACCGTGTAGGCCCAGCAAGAGCTATTCAAAGCGGATTGATCTCTGCTAAAGAAATGAAGCAGGGGATTTGGATTACCGCAATCGCCACCTTGATCCTTGCCCTGCTATTGATTTATGTCGCTTTTGGGAGTGAAAATTTCCTTTCTGCAATTGTGTTTTTCGTATTGGGCTTAGCCGCGATAGTAGCCGCCATAAAATACACCGTAGGAGAGAATGCTTATGGTTACAGGGGATTAGGAGATGTTTTTGTCTTTATATTCTTTGGTCTTGTCGCCGTATATGGCTCTTATTTTTTATATACACTGGAGTTTAACTGGCTTGTTATATTGCCGGCTTTTTCTATAGGTTTTTTAAGCGCAGGAGTTTTAAACCTAAATAATATGCGTGATCGCGAATCGGATGCCCAATCTGGTAAAAACACCCTGGTGGTCAAAATGGGAGCAGGTCGTTCAAAAAATTATCATTATTTTTTAATTATTGGTGCCAGTTTTTGTTTGGTCATTTTTTCGGTTTATACAGCCGATTCCTGGCGTGATTTTCTTTATTTGATTGGTTTCATACCGCTTTTTCTTCATTTAAAAAGAGTGGTTGAAAATGAAAATCCAATGCTTTTGGATCCTGAATTAAAAATACTTGCCCTCACCACATTCTTTATTTCAATATTATTTGGGTTAGGTCTTATTATATAAGAGGTTGTCTTAAAATAATTTTTTGCGGTATTAGTGATATTTCAGCTTTCAATGCTTATTTTAGTTTAAATCTTAAAAACCTAATCATGAAAATCACTTTTTACGGACATAGCTCCTTCGGGATACAAATAGGCGAGACTCATTTAATTGTAGATCCATTTATTTCCGGAAATGAAAAATCCAAAGAAAAGATTGACATACACGAATTGAAGGCGGATTATATCCTGCTAACGCACGCACATCAGGACCATATTCTGGATGCTGAAAAAATCGCCAAAAACACAGGAGCAATTATTGTAAGCAATTTTGAAATCGCTACCCATTATGAAAAAATGGGATTAGAGGTACATCCCATGAACCACGGAGGAAGTTGGGATTTTGAATTCGGAAAGCTGAAATATGTGAACGCTATACATACGAGTTCATTTCCGGATGGTTCCTATGGTGGACAGCCCGGAGGTTTCGTGATTGAAAGTGAACACAAAAATATTTATATAGCCGGGGACACTGCGCTTTCCATGGATATGAAGCTCATCCCTATGTCAATAAAACTGGATCTCGCTATTTTACCAATAGGAGATAATTTTACGATGGGCATAGAAGATGCGATTTTTGCCAGTGATTTTGTTGAATGTGATAAAATTATAGGCTGTCATTACGATACGTTTGGGTATATAGAAATAGATCACGAGGAGGCAAAACGGAAATTCTATGAAAAGAACAAGGATTTGATGCTTCTTGAGATTGGGGAGAGTATAGAATTGTAAACTTTTAAGTGTCAATTTTTCGAAACTTTTAAACTTCAGAAAAGTTAATAGAGAATAAATGAAGGCAAACTACCAACAGTATTTTTTAAATTTTAAACGCCCCAGTGGAACTTCCCGGGGCGTTCTTACTACAAAGGAAACCTGGTTTCTTATCCTTGAACATGAAGGAAAAACAGGAGTTGGGGAATGCGGGCTTTTACGGTCTCTTAGTATTGATGACAGGCCGGATTATGAAGAAAAACTGAAATGGGTTTGCGAAAACATAGCATTGGGCCCCCAGGTGCTTTGGAATCAACTTTTGGAATTCCCATCCATTCAGTTTGGAGTGGAAATGGCATTTAAATCTCTGGAGGCTCAGGATAAATTTATTCTTTTCCCTTCTGAATTTAGCCGGGGAACCTCTGCAATACCTATAAACGGATTGGTTTGGATGGGAGATAAAGCTTTTATGAAAGCGCAAATTTCAGAAAAAATCCAGGCTGGATTCCGTTGTATAAAATTGAAGATTGGCGCGATTGATTTTCAAACCGAACTGGATCTTCTTAAATATATTCGCACCGAATTTTCTTCAAATGAAATAGAGCTTAGGGTAGATGCCAATGGGGCCTTTTCCTTTCCGGAAGCGATGGAAAAACTCAAAAAACTTAGCGAATACGAAATTCATAGTATCGAGCAGCCTATAAAACAAGGCCAATGGGAACGCATGGCCGATTTATGCAGCAAAACCCCTATTCCTATAGCCTTGGACGAAGAGTTGATAGGTATTACAGAAATTGATAAAAAACAGGAATTATTACAAATTATAAATCCGCAATTCACGATATTTAAACCCAGTTTAATTGGAGGTTTTAGGGGCACACAGGAATGGGTGGACCTGGTGGAGAAAAATTCCATAGGTTGGTGGGTAACAAGTGCACTGGAAAGCAATGTAGGTTTGAATGCTATCAGTCAGTGGATTTTTACAAAAAATATAGCTGTGCCACAAGGATTGGGAACCGGTGGATTGTATACCAACAATTTCAAAAGTCCGTTGGTAGTGAAAAATGGAGTAATAAAATACGATCCTAAAATATCGTGGGAATTTAAATTATAAAGTAAAACATATGTTTATTCAACAGGCTTTTAAGTATCAAAGTGATTTCTGGCGGTATATAATTGGGGTGGCAATAGTCATTGTATTTATAATAGCAGGACAATTACCTCTTGGCTTAGCCATATTTATGGAAGGAGGTTTTGAAATAGCAGGAATGGAGCAGAATGAAATGTTGCAATTACTGGATTCAAATCTTAATTTATTCCTGATTCTGCTCTCCTTTGCGTTTGGACTGGCAGGAGTTTTTCTAGTAACAAAGGTCCTACATAATCAGCCAATTATAGCTTTAACAACTACCCGAAAGAAAATTGATTGGGGAAGGTTCTTTTTTGGATTTGGCCTGGTGGCTATATTCTCCATTGTGGTGACAGTAGGAGATTATTTTGCCAACCCCAATGATTATATATTCAATTTTCAACCCGGACCATTTTTTATTATGCTCGTTATTGCCCTAATAATGATTCCGCTTCAAACCAGTTTTGAGGAGTATTTCTTTCGTGGTTATTTAATGCAGGGGGTAGGAACTTTGGTTAGAAATAAATGGGTGCCGTTAATTCTTACTTCGGTAGTTTTTGGAGGGCTTCATTTCTTTAATCCTGAAGTTACAAAACTGGGGAATATTATTATGATCTATTATATAGGTACAGGTTTTATGCTTGGAATTATGACTTTAATGGATGAAGGCCTGGAACTCGCCCTTGGATTTCATGCAGGAAATAACCTTATCACGGCCGTTTTAGTAACTGCAGACTGGACTGCTTTTCAAACAAATTCTTTGTTGAAGGATGTTTCAGATCCATCTATGGGGTGGGATGTGCTTATCCCGGTACTAATTGTCTACCCGGCTTTCCTGTTTATTATGTCTAAAAAATATGGCTGGACCAACTGGAAAGACAAACTATTTGGGAAGGTGGAAAGACCGGAAATGTTAAAACCTTCTGAATGAAAAGTAAAATCCGGGAGTATTTTGTTAAATTTAAGAATTCTTAATAAGAACCTTCTTTAAGTTCAAAAAAATATGAACGAAAAATATACAATTCCTGAAACTCACCCTGATTTTAAACTTAATAAAAATCATTATACGAATTCCGATTTAAGCCAGGTTGCTTATAATCTCATAAAAGAGGGAGAACCCTATGAAAGCGCCATTGGGGATTTCCTGCTGGATTGGTTGAAGCCATCACCGTCCATCGAGGTGCAAACTTCCGGTTCTACGGGAACACCAAAAAAATTCAAAATCCTTAAGGAGCACATGATAAATTCGGCCAGGGCAACGGGGAAATTTTTTGAACTTCCGGAAAAATCTACCGTCTTACATTGTTTACCTGCAGAATTTATTGCAGGAAAAATGATGTTGGTACGTGCAATGGTTTTAGGTTGGGAAATCGATTTGGTTACCCCGGCTTCTAACCCCCTGGATCAGGTTTTCAAAACCTATGATTTCTGCGCGATGACACCTTTTCAACTCGATAATTCCATTGGCAGATTGCATTTAATAAAAAAGTTGATCGTAGGTGGGGGTGCTGTTTCGCCTTCCTTACAAAAAATGGTTCAAGGTATAAAAACTAAGGTTTACGAAACATTTGGAATGACTGAAACCGTTTCTCATATTGCCGCAAAAAGACTTAATCCGGGAAAGAAAAAATCAAAACCAATTCCTTTTAAGGTGCTTCCGGATATTTCAATCTCTATAGATGACAGGGGTTGCCTTGTTATTAAAGCCCCTAAAATTGCCAGCGATACAATAGTAACCAATGACGTTGTGGAGATTTTGACCTATAAAAAGTTCATTTGGAAGGGGAGATATGATAATGTTATAAACTCTGGAGGCATAAAATTATATCCGGAAGAAATCGAGCGGAAGTTGAACAAGATCATTAAAAGAAGGTTTTTTGTAACCGGAATGCCAGATGATGCATTGGGAGAAAAACTGGTTTTATTTGTTGAGGCAGATTTTTCCGAAGAATTGTTGGAAGAACTTCAGAAAGAAATAAAATCTCTGAAATCACTTGATAAATATGAAATTCCAAAGAAAATTTATCTTATTCAAAAGTTCGAAGAAACCCCAAATGGAAAAATTCACAGGGAAAAAACTGTGAAAAGCATGATTTAATTTCGAATCCGGATCATCCAGTTTGTTTGGGATTCCATCGAAATTCGGATATTTCTTTTCCTAATATACGTAGAGAGTTTTCCCTCAAGGAAGGGATTAAAACAAACGTCCATTTTATAATGACCTCCAGTATGTTTAAATTCTTTATTATTTTTTTCTTTTTCGGAATCGCAGTCAATGCCCAAATTTTATCCGAAAAAGACCGTGCCAGTCTTGAAGATGAGATTTTGGAAGACCGGTTTACCAATCTTTTGCCTAAGTTGATGGACAGGGCCGGATTGGATATGTGGGTTCTAATCTCCAGGGAATATAATGAAGATCCCGTGTTGAAGACCATGCTCCCGGCAACCTGGCTTAATGCTCGTAGGAGAACCATCCTGGTTTTTTACAGGGATAAACAAAAAAATACTTTAGAGCGACTGGCAGTTGCCAGATATAATATTGGCGATAACATTGCTTCTGCCTGGGATCCCGAATCGCAACCCGACCAGTGGGAGGCTCTTTTGGAAATTATTAAAGAAAAAAATCCAGATAAGATCGGGCTTAACTATTCCCGGGATTTTGCCCTGGCAGATGGGATTGTAAAAACGGATTATGATTCTTTTCTTGCTGTATTATCTGCAGAATTAAAAGCTAAAGTAGTTTCAGCAGAAGAGTTGGCTATTGGATGGATAGAAACCCGTACTGCTAAGGAAATGACACTTTATGAAGAGCTGGTTTCCTTAACCCATGAGATTATATCCGAAGCTTTCAGTGAAAATATAATAGTTCCGGGAGAAACCACCTCAAAGGAGGTCGTTTGGTATTTACGCCAAAAAGTAACCGATCTTGGCCTGGAAACCTGGTTTCATCCTACGGTTGATATTCAAAGAAAGGAAGAAGCTTTAAAAGATCATATTGAAGCCTTTTCTTCGGGATATGAAGATGAGGTAATACGTCCCGGCGATTTGCTTCATTGTGACTTTGGGATAACGTATTTAAGACTGAATACAGATTGCCAGCAGCACGCGTATGTTTTAAAACCTGGGGAAACAGAGGCTCCGGAGTTTTTAAGGGAGGCATTGAGTAAAGGAAACAAATTACAGGATATACTTACGGCTAATTTTAAAACCGGAACTACCGGAAATGAAATTCTTTCAGCTTCCTTAAAACAGGCTAAAAATGAAGGTCTTAGGCCATCCATCTATACGCATCCTTTGGGATTATATGGTCATTCTGCGGGTCCTACGATAGGAATGTGGGACTCCCAGGCGGGTGTTCCAGGTACAGGAGATTATAAACTCTACCCAAATACGGTCTATGCGATAGAACTGAATACCACCGTAACTATACCTGAATGGGGTAAAGACATTCGAATCATGTTGGAAGAAGCAGGATTCTGGGGAGAAGATGGCTTCCGTTATGTAAACGGCAGGCAAGAGAAATTACTTCTAATCCCATCAAAATAAACGCATTTCAGACAAATTTTGGTACTTCATCCTTTTCACTCAAAGGAGAACTATAGGCATTGCCATTAGCCGAAATAATTCTTACTGCATAAGCTTGTTCGATTACTGTTTTGGCCACTTCCTAATAGGAATCCACTTATTTCCGGTTTTTCATCAAACGTGGAAAATCAGGAGAATCGATCATGATCCTGATTTCCCAATTTCTTTTCTTCTGGAGGTCCTTTCCTTATCATTAAGCCAGTCGAATATCTTTTCCACGTCTTTTTTACGGCATAATTCTGTCCCGGGTGTAATGGTTGCGGCAGTACCTGAGGCTACTCCCCATTTTACTGCATCCAGTAATGAATCTCCACGGGAAAGGGACAAAATCAACCCTCCCACCATAGAATCCCCGGCACCAACTGTGCTATCCTGTTTGACGGTAGGAGGCACCACGTATTCAATAGTGTCTTTGGTAACTACCATTGCGCCCCGAGCACCCAGGGAAACTATTAGGATGTCTGCTTTGCCTTTGTTTATTATTTTTTTTGCGATCTCCTCCTGTTCCATCCCAGAGATTTCGTCTTTTTCTGCCAGAGAACTTAGCTCTCCTAAATTGGGTTTCATGATACAAACTCCCATTTCCGAAGCTTTCACCAAAGCCTTTCCTGAAGTATCTACTAAGCATTTAATGTTTTTGCTTCTGGCGATTTCCGCTATTGTTCCGTAGAAATCATCCGGTGCATCCGGAGGTAAACTACCGCTGGCAACAAGGTATTTGACATCATCGGGTAGGTTCTTTATCGCATCCAGACATTTCTGAAGTCCTTCCTGGCCTACATTTGCTCCCGGCATCCCAAACCTGTATTGATTTCCGGTTGAACTTTCAACAACCATCAAATTTTCCCGGGTATTTTTGTTTATGGTGATACGCTGTTGGTTTACTCCTTCCTTTTTAAGGAGTTCTTCTATTTTATCGCCCAC
>JAWOHC010000231.1:0-2570 GCA_046496275.1 Gillisia sp. | reverse complement strand
GTAGGATTCTCACGCTTTTGGGATCATAATCAGACTGCTTCCCCTATCTAATAAATCAAAAACCTTGGAGCAAGCCAGCCTGAATGATTTGGACAGGGCTCGGGGGAGTTAAACCCTCAATGAGGGATTAAATTTCGGAGAAATATTTTTTCAAACTTTTGCTCCATAGCGCCTTGAATTTCGGTAGAAATGAAAATCTCATTTTCATTTCTACATTCCTGGTTTGGTTCTTAAAAAATAATGAGCACAAATTAATAAATGAAAGAATGATATCACATGACAGGTCCACAATATTTATAAAAAAATATACATCAAATTTATCAGATCTGTTTTTAAATGTGGCTTTAGCTGATAATAATCACTAGAAATAATTTGTATGTTTCCTAATTTTAGGAAATAAAATATAAATTATTGAATGGTCAATCAATAAGGAACACCAAACTAAATAAAATCAAAGATGAAAAATTTAATTAGATTAGGATTCGTGCTTTTTTCTACAGCAATCTTTGCACAATCCGGGCATATTATGCAAAGTGCCGGATCGGTTAATATGTCAATGGGCGGCGCTGCTACAGCACAACCTTTAGACATTAACGGTGCATTACATTGGAATCCTGCCGCAATTTCGGTATTTGACGGTAAGATAATAAATTTTGATATTGGTATTTTCTCTTCTTCACCAGAATTAAGCGCCAGCCTACCTGCGGGGGCCATGTGGCCTGCGGATGCTTTTGGTCCAGGCTCGCCCGCTTCTCCAGCTGTTTCAGGAATAACGAAAGATGACAGGCCTGTTTCTCCTATGCCGGCTTTGGCTTTTTTATATGGAAGGGAAGGCAGCAAGCATACTTTTGGATTTTCTGCATTTGGTATCAGTGGTTTTGGAGTAACATTTCCTGAAGAAACTAATTTACCGATGGATGCAAATGGGAACCCTAACCCAAATTGGGATCCTAATAATTCAAATCCGGTAAATTATCCGCAGAGTTTGGGAGGTTTTGGGCATATTGAATCTGATTATATGTTATTTCAAATCGGATTGGCCTGGGCTTACCAGATAACGGATGAATTGTCAATTGGTATTCAACCAAATATAAATTATGCAGCACTGGAACTTGCGCCAAACCCTACGGCAAACCCAAATGCATCGGGATATCCTGTAAGCGATAAAGCTTCAGCCATTGGATACGGCGCACAATTCGGCGTGTTTTATAATTCTCCTGTCGGATTAAAATTAGGGGCTTCTTATAAAACCCCGCAAAAATTTGAGGACCTCGAATTTACAAATACACATCTGGATAATTCCACTTCAATAAATACCTTTAATATGGACTATCCGTCAATTTTATCTTTTGGATTAGGATATTCCACAGGAGATTTTGATTTGGCTCTGGATTATAGATTTGTAGATTATGAAAACACCGATGGATTTGAAGCAAAAGGTTGGACTCAAACAGGTTCAGTAAAAGGTTTTGGATGGAAGAATATCAACATACTTTCTGCTGGTTTACAATATAAGGGAATTAAAAAATTGCCCTTAAGAGTTGGTTATACCTACAGCAGTAACCCAATAGAAGATGAACTGGCATTCTTCTCAATCCCTGCAACGGCAGTAACCAAGAACGGATTCCAGTTTGGATTAAGCTATCCATTTAACGATAACTTTAAATTGAACGGTGTTTTTCATTATGCAACCAGCGGAGATAAAACTGAAGGTGAAATATTGAGCCCACAGAATATTCAAAATAATCCTCCTTACGGAGCCATTACAGGCAGTAAAGTAGGTTATGAAATGACTACCAATATGGTAATGCTAGGTGTAACCTATCAATTTACTAAATAATTTTTTTTGTGAATTAGCCTAAAAGCGGCTTCTTCGGAAGTCGTTTTTTATTTCAATAGACCAGATCTGATGGTATTTATTTTCAGGTATAGAAAAAAATTTAAATTGTATATCCGTAAGGAGACCCAAAAGGAAAAATTGAACTAAAAGTGTCACGTCGAGCGAAGTCGAGACGTTTTTGTTTGACCCTTCGACTGCGCTCAGGGGAACAAAAACTGTTTTTAGGCTCCTAAACGGATAAGCATCAATTTAATTTAAGATTTTTCACAGGATCCTAAATAGTTATTATTCGGGCATTCTTGGCTAAATTTTTACCCTTTTACTCCGAATGCACGGATAAAATATCAAACTCATCATTGCTTAAATCCAATGAACAAAGTGTTTTAAACATCACAAATTTTAATCGCCTCTTTTAACGCCGCGAGTTTATCATCCCAGGTTGGAATAAATTCCTGGGCCACATAGCCGTTAAACCCTGTTGCCATTATTGCGCGCATAATTGCAGGATAAAACAATTCCTGGGTTTCATCAATCTCATTTCTACCCGGCACTCCGGCGGTATTAAAATGATTGATATAATCTTTGTATTTGGTAATAGTTGCAATTACATCGCCTTCCATCACCTGCATATGGTAGATATCATAAAGCAGTTTAAAATTCTCCGGCTTTCCCATTTTATCTGAAAGTGCCACGCCCCATACCGTATGGTCACATTGATAATCCGGATGAT
>JAWOHC010000088.1:0-4227 GCA_046496275.1 Gillisia sp. | reverse complement strand
CTGGCCATCGGTGTCATGCGCGCGCTTTCTGAAGTCGGTCTGCGCATCCCTGAAGACATCTCAATCATCGGCGTCGATGACATCGACTGTGCGGCCTATCAGAACCCGCCGTTGACCACGGTACGCCAGTCAAAAGTTAAGTTCTACCCCATTTTTATGAAGATATTCAATCTCCTCCTGCCTGGTTAATTGCTTATCTCTTATGGGAGTAATAATTTTTATTCCGGGTGCAAGGATCTGAAATATCATATCAAATCTCACCTGATCGTTTCCGGCACCTGTACTTCCGTGCGCTATATATTCTGCCCCGATCTCTTTTGCGTAATTAACGATCTCAATGGCCTGAATAATCCTTTCGGCACTTACAGAAAGCGGGTAGGTATTGTTTTTCAAAACATTCCCGAAAACGAGGAATTTTACCACCTTAGAATAAAAAGTGGAAACCGCATTGATATTCTTATAGGAGGTTGCCCCCATCAATTTTGCGTTGGTTCCTATTTTTTGGATCTCTTCTTCTGAAAAACCTCCGGTATTTACGCTTACCGCGTGCACCTCAAAATTTTCTTCTTTAGATAAATATTTAGCGCAATAAGAAGTATCAAGTCCTCCACTATATGCAATTACTACTTTCTTCATTTTTTTAATTTTTTGTGCAGATTTTGGCTACATTTTCATTGATAAATTTAAAATCGGTATTGCTTTGCAATGATTTAAACTTTATCATTTTTCTCCTTTTTATAAAAAAGAGTGTTTTTGATATTTTTTAACCTGGTAAAGGCTTTCTCGTTAAAACTTTTCTTTTCCTTTGGAACCTGTTTTTTAGCAGGATCATACATCATCCCTGTACAAAGGCACATTTTTCGTTCTGTCCGGGTTAGGATGTCATAATTCTTACAGGTTTGACAACCCTTCCAGAAACTTTCATCATCGGTTAATTCTGAAAAAGTCACTGGCTGATATCCAAGTTCATAATTGATCTTCATCACCGCCAGGCCTGTGGTAATCCCAAAAATTTTGGCATCGGGATATTTCTTTCTGGAATGATCAAATACCGCTTTTTTAATCGATTTTGCCAGTCCCTGATTTCTGAAATCGGGATGAACT
The DNA here is from genome assembly GCA_046496275.1 of Gillisia sp. Classification (GTDB taxonomy): domain Bacteria; phylum Bacteroidota; class Bacteroidia; order Flavobacteriales; family Flavobacteriaceae; genus Gillisia. The sequence continues at coordinate 3,123 of JAWOHC010000088.1, read as the reverse complement.
ATCAATCCGGAATTGGCGACATATTTTTCGTGTCCCCAAACCTCGATATAGCAAAAACCGGCAAACGTATCCCCTTCCAATGCTATTATAGCGTTGCCATTAGCCATCTTGGTTAGAATATATTCTGGAGTTCTTCGGGCAATTCCGGTTCCACGGACTTTTGCCGAATCCTCAATAGTACTACAAATGATCTCTGCGTATTGCGCATGAGAGTTATTAGCAATGTTAATCTTCATCTTATGAGAAAATTAGTGATAAAAAAAGAGATTTTGTTTTTTGAGAGGGGAACCGGACTCACCTAAGTTCCATAAAGTTTATACACGCCTAACGCGCGGCAAAAAATTGCGTAAGGGGAAACGTTCAGAAAAATTTCTGAAAATTGAGTATGTAAAAGATGTAAATTGGTTTTTCAAAATATGTAAATTCAAAATAAAAATATCAATACGAAGTGTTTGCTGCGGTTACCTAATGGAACGGCGGCGGGGGTATAATACTATTATTTGTTTGTTTGAATTCACAAGGCAAATGTATTAAAAAAATTGTACGATCCTCCTTTTTTAACTTTTAAATTAAAAACTGGAACAAATCAGGTTTATCATTAAGGTATTGTCCGTAAAAATTTTTAGCTTTCATCCTTCCCACCAGTTCGTCAAAATCTGCAGGATCTTTCAGCTCAATCCCTACCACTGCCGGCCCATTTTCCCTATGATGTTTTTTTGAATATTCAAAATGAGTGATATCGTCATCCGGACCTAAAATTTCAGCAACAAATTCTTTCAGTGCTCCTGCCCTTTGAGGAAAGCGTATGATAAAATAATGCTTCAAACCTGCATAAAGCAGGGCGCGTTCCTTGATTTCAGCAGTTCTGGTAATATCATTATTACTGCCACTTACAATGCATACCACATTTTTCCCTTTGATCTCCTCCTGAAAAGAATCCAGCGCAGTGATGGCCATTGCTCCTGCCGGTTCTACCACAATTGCATCCTTGTTATATAAATCCAAAATGGTTTGACATATCTTACCTTCCGGGACAGTAACCATCTCATCAAGGCTATCCCGGCAAATAGCAAAATTCCTTGCTCCAACTTTTTGAACCGCCGCTCCATCCACGAAACGATCAATTTCTGATAGTTCCACCACTTTTCCTTCTTTCAGCGAAAAACTCATCGAAGGAGCACCCTCAGGTTCCACTCCTATGATTTTTGTGTTCGGGGATAATTGTTTAAAAACCGAAGATAATCCGGCCAAAAGTCCGCCTCCTCCAAGTGGTGCAAAAACGTAATCAATTGGTCCTTCAGCCTGTTCCAGGATTTCAAGTCCAATGGTTGCCTGTCCTTCAATTACTTTTTCATCATCAAAAGGATGAATAAATACCAGTTTGTTTAAATCTCCGTATGTAACCGCATTTTTATAGGCATCATCAAAAGTGTCTCCTTTTAAGATCACCTCAACCCATTCCCCTCCAAACATTTCGGTTTGTTCCACCTTTTGTTTTGGGGTTGTTACAGGCATGAAGATCACTCCTTTAGCACTTAATTTATTACAGGCAAAAGCTACACCCTGCGCATGATTTCCTGCGCTGGCACAAATAACCCCTTTATCCAGTTGTTCCTGAGAAAGGCTGGAAATTTTATTATATGCGCCTCTTATTTTATAGGACCGAACCTGCTGCAGATCCTCTCTTTTCAGGAAAATATTGGCAGCATATTTTTTAGAATAGGTAAATGATTCACCCAAAGGAGTTTTAACCACAACTTTGGAAATGCGTATTGCGGCTTGCTTTACAGCCTCCAAAGTTGGTTTATAAGTAGTGGAATTTGCCAGTAAGGTGCTCATTAATGTAAGTTTTTCATTGCCGTCATCGCTTCTCTAAGCTCTTTCCCGATTTTTTCAACAGGATGATTTCTTATGGAAGCATTCACTGCGATGAGTTTTTTATTATCCACGGCAGTACCTCCGTTCACATATACTTTACCTATTAACTCCGGTTCCAGCCCCGTTATATAATCCTGGATAAGCGGCTTGCAGGAATGATCAAACAGGTAGCAACCATACTCTGCAGTATCTGAAATTATCCTGTTCATCTCGTATAATTTCTTTCGTGCGATGGTATTTGCGATAAGCGGTGCTTCGTGCAATGATTCATAATAAGCCGATTCTTCAATGATCCCGGCCTCGGTCATGGTCTCAAAAGCGAGTTCCACCCCGGCTTTCACGAAGGATACCAGCAACACTCCTTTATCAAAATAATCCTGTTCATTTATAACTTTTGAAGTGGCTTCTGTTTTTTCAAAAGCAGTATTTTCCGTGGCAGCCCGCCACTCCAGTAATTCGGTATCATCATTTGCCCAATCCTTCATCATTCTGGTACTGAAATCCCCGGAAATGATATCATCCATATGTTTTCTGAATAGCGGACGCATTTTTACTTTTAATTCTTCAGAAATTTCATCTGCGCGGATCTTTGCCGAATTTGAAAGCCGGTCCATCATATTGGTGATCCCACCGTGTTTCAAGGCTTCAGTGATGGTTTCCCAGCCATACTGGATAAGCTTTGCAGCATAGGAAGGTTCAATCCCATCGGCAACCATTTTGTCAAAACTTAAAATGGAGCCTGTCTGTAAAACTCCGCATAAAATGGTTTGTTCTCCCATAAGATCCGACTTCACTTCGGCTACAAAAGAAGATTCCAATACACCCGCCTTGTCACCTCCGGTTGCAACGGCATAGGCTTTTGCCCATTCCATTCCAATTCCCTGGGGATCGTTTTCCGGATGTACTGCAATAAGGGTTGGTACACCAAAACCGCGTTTATATTCCTCCCTGACTTCGGTCCCGGGACATTTTGGAGCCACCATAATTACCGTGATATCTTTTCTTATCTTCATTCCCTCTTCAACGATGTTGAATCCATGGGAATAGGAAAGAACTGCATTTTCCTTAATAAATGGCATAATGGTATTTATAACCGAAGTATGCTGCTTATCGGGAGTAAGATTGATGACCAGATCTGCTTCCGGGATCAAATCCTCATAAGTGCCAACCTTAAAGTCGTTTTTCGATGCGTTTTTATAGGATTGGCGTTTCTCTTTTATAGCCCCTTCCCTTAGTGCATAGGAG
>JAWOHC010000156.1:0-5407 GCA_046496275.1 Gillisia sp. | reverse complement strand
TATAAAAGTTATTAAAATAATAAATAATACCTACCGAAAGAATGGAAGAGAAATCTCACAGGTTTTAAAAACCTGGGTGGTTTGAAAGTAGTTTAGGGATATCTAAGAAAGATTCCCTCCTCAATGGGAGTCCATAAACAAGCTTTTAAGCCTGAATGTTTTAAAGCCTCATTAACCCAGGTATTGCAGGTGTTAAATAAATTAAGAGATCCCCTTGCTTTATAAAATGCATCCTTACCGCTGTAATGCAAATCTTCAACATGCTGAGTTTCTCCTTGATCATCATAAATAAATGTATTTTGGATATATTCAGATAGAAGCCGATATTGTAAACTATCGATCATCACAGATTTAATTCTTTCATTTTTTGGAATCCCGTCATGAAACCTGGTATGAATGGCAGAAGGGGTTTTGAGGAAAAGCGCTTTAAATGCAATTTTGAAGGTGAGGTCTTTCCATTCCGGTGTATTCTCGTAAAACAGTAAATCTCCCCAGCCGAAGCTTACGTAGCTGCTGTTTTTTGGTTTCAGCAAGGTGTGTTGAGGTGTTACTGTTTCTGTCCAGTCTATGATTTTGGTTTTGAGAGGAACAGCGATATCAACATGCACCCCGTTTGAAATCAGGTAGATCTTTATATCCGGATTGATGGTTTCAGGATTTGAATTCATCGGAATGGCTGCGCCTATAACAACAAGTACAAGATATAGCAGAAGGGAGATCCCCAAAATTCCCAGCAAAAACTTTAAAAACCGGCCTGCATGTTTCATTTAAAAAAGATACGAATTTTCTGAAAAAAGCCTGAAAAAACATATCTTCGAATCAATATCTAAAAATAATCCAGTTTGACCAGAATTGTAAAAGCTCCTGTTTTTTTTAAAAGCTACTATAAGATCCTCTTTGTGGTCCTTTGGATAATTTTAAGTGGTTTTACTTTCTTAAATAGTCAATTCGAAAGCATGAACCTTTGGTTTTATCTGGGAATGGCTATAATGTACGCTGGCTGGCATTTTTATGATAAAGAATTGAATATGGAATATATCGCCTGGAATGACAAGGAGGTGAGGGTAAGCGCTTTTCAGGAAAATGAAATGGTGTATCCCATTGAAGACATCAACCTGATTACAATCACTCCAAATAATTTTATAATTAAATCCGGTCCGGCTTCAGGAACCATGATTGATCTCAAGGGATTTAAAAAGGAGGACCTGGCATTGCTGAAATCCAGATTCTTATCCGGTTCTGCAGTAACTCCGTTGCAACCAATTCCTTAAAATCCAAAAGGAAACGTATCCGGAACCTTGTTGCCATCCGGCTTCAATTTTAAGGGATGAAGCGCCCTGGTTTCATCAATAAATATAAAAGCATCATATCTTAATGAAAGCCTGGAAGGCACATAATTCCCTCTTTCGTAATTCGGATTATAAACCACCCCAATTGCCCGGTGCGGTAATTTTTCTGAAAAAGCCTCCTCCAATTGGGGATCTTCATTAAAAACAATCAATTTATTGGTTGCAGAATGCTGGTGCAGCATAGCTTCAACGCTTCCGGATATAGCCGGAGGAACTTCAAGATCCTGCATGGTTGCACCCCAGCCGCGTCCGGCAATAACAGATCCTGAGTAGGAACTAAATCCCACAAGTACCACGTTTTCCCGGTTTTGTTGTTCCCGTAACAGCTGACCAACATTCACCAGGCCCTGGGAAGCCATATCGGTGGCTCTTGCGTCTCCAATATGCGTGTTATGCTCCCAAATAATTACTTTAGCATTGGGGTCGTGATAATCCATCAGGGTATTCAAGGTTTCCACCATGTGATTATCCCGTACGTTCCAGGATTGCTCCCCAAAGGAAACCATAGATTCGTAATATTTTTCTGCATTGGCCATTACCAGGGAATTCAATTCTGCATTAAGCCCTGCTTCTTTCTGGTGGTCATAATTGTGTGCATGTAGCCTTACTCTTTGTAAAAGCGCCAGTACTTTCTCTTTACAGCTGGGTTGTGCCATAGAAAAGACGGAAGTATAGGAATCATCTTCCCGAAAAGGCTCGAAACATCGCACTGCTTCTTTAGCGAGCACAGCGGTGTCCGGATCCTCCTTTTCCAGGTAATCCACAATTTGATCCATGGATTCCCAAAGGCTGTAAACATCGAGTCCGTAAAACCCGATTTTTTTGTCATAGGCTAAGGCTGCATTAAATTCTTTGAGCCAGGTTGCCAAAGCAGCAATTTCCCAGTTCGCCCACATCCAGGTAGGCCAGCGGGTAAACTCCATAAGAACATCCTGGATAGCCTTTTCATTGGTGTCCTCTTTTATCCACTGATTGATTTTATAGCAATCCGGCCAGTCTCCTTCAACAGCAATCAATGTGAATCCTTTTTCCTGTATCAGTCTTTTCGTGATTTCTGTTCTCCAGGTATAATATTCGTGCGTTCCGTGGCTTGCTTCCCCCAGCAAAACATAGTTTGCATCTCCTATTCGCTTCATTAAAGGATCCAAGTCGGGGGTTGATTTTAGCGGATGGTAGAATTCTGAAAAATCTGTATCTATACTCATGCTATCAGTATTTTATAGGATTAGATCTGCCTATCTATAAGTTACTCATTTTCAGAAAGAATTTTTTCGGAAAGGATTTAATAAAAAGTTAAAAATTGAATCCCGCATTGATGGTTTACCCGACGGACGACGGTCAGGTTCCCCGAGGCTTGCCCGAACCATTGAGCCTGGCTTGCCTCGAATTTTTAAAAGTATTTTCCTCCCGAATTATCGGAATATACCTCGTGGCTAGCCCCGAAGTTTTTGATTGCGAAAAAAATATTAAAAGTTGCGGGGGATTTAAAATTTCGAGCCCTGACAGGGCGTAATATACTAACATCCCGTGAAGCGGGATGATGTAACAAAACCACGATATCCAAGCCCTACAGGGGCGTAATATCATAAGCACAAAAGGCTTAATTACCTGATGGTCGAGTTTATTGTAAATGTTACCGAGGTGCGAAGTTCAACTACCACAAGCGGGTATATGCAGGGTTTTCTTTGTTTTGTGCACAAAAAGTGAGGTCTGTATAATTTTTCACAAGAGATCATCCTATGTTCTTTTTATTACGCCCCTGCAGGGCTCATTAAATATGTTTGCTTTATATACGATGGGCTGCACCCATCGTTACTATATTTCGCCCCTTTGGGGCTTAACTATTACCCGCGCAGAGTCTGCCCTCGAAAGAGTAAGTTATATCAACATTCAGCCGAAGGTTTAAAAAAAACAAACTTCGAGGTAATTTAATTGCATTTTGAATTCTATATTTGACCCCGTTGGGGCTTAACTATTACCCGCGCAAGATCTGCCTTAAAAGCGTGAGATGTGCATACAATGGGCTGCACCCATCGTTATTATATTTCGCCCCTTTGTGGCTTAGTAGTTGATTTTTCATTCCTGTAATTTGGCAATCATTTCAAATTTCAGGCTTCCTTTACGATCGGTCTTATACCGAAAAACAGATTTTCCCATCACATGACCGTCTTCATATTCAGCAACAATAAGTTCATCATTGATGAAATATACAGCGGTAAATCTCATAGTGCCGCCTAATACGGCTTCCTTCGGAATTAACTCCGGATGTTCCTGAAGCCTGTCCAGAATAAATTTTTCCGGTTCGGCGATGGAGTCGAAATATTTGGAATAATTCCTTGCGACGAAAGCCTTCTTTATCAGGTGATCGCTTAGCGTATCATTGGCCTGTTGCACCGCAATAATTTCGGTTTTCAGGGAGTCCACTTTTTCTGAAAGTAGCTCTTCTTCAGAAGACCTTCCGCAGGAAATTAAAACGATCAAAAATCCGAAAAGGATGCTTTTTTTCATTGTTTCTGGAGGATTTTAAAGTTCCTGTACAACAAGATACGTGGTATACCCCAGATAAAACAACAAAAGAATCAAAGATTCCCAGCGGTCGAGAATTCTCTTTTTCCCGGTGAACATCATCAGGATAAGAAAAATGGTCCCTCCCGCTAAAACATAGATGTCCATATTGAAATTTGTGTCAAACCCTATAGGTTTAAGCATGGAGGAAGCTCCAAGAATAAGAAAGATGTTGAAAATATTAGATCCTATAATATTTCCCACGGCGATATCTGCATTCTTTTTAATTGCGGCTACTACAGAGGTTGCAAGTTCCGGAAGGGATGTCCCTGCGGCTACCACGGTAAGGCCTATAATTTTCTGACTTATCCCAAAAGATTCGGCAATCTCAATCGCATTATTAACGACCAGGTGTCCACCGTACACCAAACCGCCTAATCCGGCAATAATATAAATGCTCATTTTTAGATTTGATAAGGCCGGAACCTCAATAAGTTCTTCGGTTTCTGAAGGGTCGTTTTTGAGTTGTTTATAGACATAGAAAAGGAACATGCCAAAAAAGACGAGAAGAATTGCCCCATCGATCCTTCCCAAAACAGAACTTTCGGAATTAAAAATCAGTACATCATTCACCAAAATAAAGAGCAGCAGGATTGCGATAAACGAAATTGGGATCTCTTTCCAGGCAGTGCTGGATTGCACCACAAGTGGAGTGATTAAGCCCGTGATACCCAAAATAATGAAGAGGTTAAAATTATTGCTTCCCAGCACATTTCCAAAAACGATGTCCTGATGTCCCTGTACCGCGGCAAAGGTATTTACCACCAGTTCCGGAGCCGAAGTTCCAAAGGCAACAACGGTTAATCCTATGGCCAGATTGGAAATATTGAACTTCTTTGCAAGGACAGAAGCACCTTCCACCATATAATTCGCTCCGAAAATTAAAACTGTTAATCCTGCGATTAACAATAGAATTGGTATTAGCATATTATTTAAATTTTGATCGAAATTAATTCAAAAAACATCTCGTTTAACCTCCCATTAAAAATAAAAATCAAACTGAAATGAGTCTTTGTTTTTACAATTAAAAATCATTGTTGTCCGGTAAACATTTGTGTGAAAACTGAAACCACTTATTCACTAGGTATTCCAATGGGATTTTTATTAAACAAACCTTACTATTGAATTTTTCAATTATTCCAATAATTACAGTATTCTCAAAAAATAGAAACCATTCCTAAATAGTTATCAGTTAACTTTTGGTTCTTGGCTCTTATGTCTTTTTCCTTAAATCAAGTCTTGGCTCTTGGTTCTTGCAGTTACGCCAAAGGCGGAACGATCTTGACTCTTTATTTGACAATACTGATTAAAAATAGGGGTTCTCCATGTATCACGGCAGGATTCTCAATAAAATAGTGCAGTGCTTTTAGTTGATTTTTTGGCCTTTGCATATCACATATCAATTGTTTCCTGCTGTAGTGCTCTATTTGAAATTTATTGCCCGTGGTGATTTCCAATTTCTCAAACTGATCCAGACACACAAAAACCCTTGC
>JAWOHC010000209.1:0-7546 GCA_046496275.1 Gillisia sp. | reverse complement strand
GTATACACATTTTTCTTTTCTTCCTTGGTATGCGGGGCATGATCTGTTGCCACAACATCAATATAATTGTCCAACAGACCCTGCAACAAAGCGTCCTGATCTTTTTTGGTTTTTATGGAAGGATTCCATTTTATAAAGGTTCCTTTTTTCTGATAATCGGAGTCATTGAACCATAGGTGATGCACACAAACCTCTGCCGTAATTTTTTTATCTTTTAAAGGTTTCTTATTATCAAAAAGAGCGATTTCTTTTGCTGTTGAAAGATGAAAAACATGCAATCGTGCTCCTGTTTTTTTAGCCAGTGCTACCGCTTTTGAAGAAGAAATATAACAAGCTTCTTCACTTCTTATTTTGGAATGCATTTCAATAGGAATATCCTCTCCGTAACGCTCTATGCATTCCTCCATATTTTTTTTAATAGTTGCCTCATCTTCACAATGCACCGCAATCATTACGGGGGACTTGGTGAAGATCTCTTCCAGGACTTTTGGATCATCTACCAGCATATTCCCAGTAGAGGAGCCAAGAAATAATTTAAGGGCAGCAGTGGTCTTTGGATCTATTTTTAAGATTTCCTCAATATTATCATTCGTTCCGCCAAACATAAAGGAATAATTGGCATAGGAAGATTTTTTAGCCATATCAAATTTTTCCTGCAACTTCTCCATAGTGGTTGTTTGCGGCAAGGTATTTGGCATTTCTATGTATGAAGTGATACCGCCGGCAACAGCTGCCCGCGAACCTGTCTCTATAGTTTCCTTATGTGTAAGTCCAGGTTCCCTGAAATGAACCTGATCATCTATTACTCCTGGGATCAAAAAATTCCCCTCTGCATCTATAATATTAACATCAGGTGATTTAGCACTAATACTGTCGGCTATTTCAGCAATAATACCATTTTCAATAAATACATCACCTTCCCTGATTATCCCTTCGTTAACAATACGCGCATTCTTAATTAAAACCTTTTTCATCACTTCATTGTCTTATTAAAAAGACTTTTTAATTTCATATTAATTACCCCAAATATAGCTTCAGAAATTATTCCTCCGCTCATTTTAGAAGTTCCCATGGTTCTGTCGGTAAAAATCACAGGAATTTCCATTATTTCAAATTTATGCTGATATGTTTTGAATTTCATCTCAATTTGAAAGGCATACCCCACAAATTGTATCCTGTCCAAATCAATTGTTTCCAGCACTTTTCTTTTATAGCAAACAAATCCGGCTGTGGTATCGTGAATATCCATCCCGGTTATCACCCTCACATATTTAGATGCCAACCAGGATAATAGCACCCGGCTCATTGGCCAGTTAATAACATTAACTCCGGTAACATAGCGCGACCCTATAGCCATATCTGCACCCTTTTTGGCGCAGGTATTATAAAGCCTAATAAGATCATTTGGATTATGAGAAAAATCGGCATCCATTTCAAAAATATACTCATAATCTCTTTTCAGGGACCATTTAAATCCATGAATATAAGCAGTTCCCAGTCCCAGTTTTCCTTTGCGTTCCTCCAGGAATAGCGCTCCAAAATATTCAGACTGTAATTCCCTTACCATAGCGGCAGTGCCATCTGGTGAATTATCATCTACCACCAAGATATGAAACTTGCGCTGTAAAGAAAAGATGTTTCTTATTAAACGCTCGATGTTCTCAATTTCGTTATATGTTGGTATTATAATAATCCCATGAGACATGCCCTGTTTTTTTGGGCAAATGTAACTAATTTTGCGCTTAGCAACTTCAAATTTGCTTCCAACTTTTAACCGTATTAGTGATACCTTTATAAAAAATTTATTTTTGGAAATAATAGAAAGATATAGTACTCCCAACGATTTAATGACGCTTGTTATTTTATTGGTGTTATTATTACTTGTAATTGCTAAACAACTCTACCCTTACAGGTTTGAAGATTTTATCGCCCTGTTCTCTTCCGGGAAATACATGGCAATCAAATTCAGGGAACATAAAGCACTTTTTGGATTTAATGTACTAATGCTCATCATACATCTGCTTATTGCATCCATATTTATTTTTGTGCTTTACCGTACATTCATCGATCCTCAAATACAGGAAACCGGTGTTTTATTCTTACGGATTTTTACAGCATATAGTTTTTTGATCCTGCTTAAGATGACTATGGAAAAAATTATAGGGAACATTTTTGACCTTGATGAATTTATAGAAAATTATCTTTTTCAAAAACACAGCTATAGAAATTTTATTTCCTTAGGCCTGTTCATTGTTTCAATATTCCTTGTTTATTCAAGCAGTACGAGCCGGTGGGCATTTTATTTGACAGGTGCTTTTTTTGCAGCCGCATGGATCTTTAGCTTTATAAGAATCTTAAGTAAAAATCAGGGAATTATCACACTTAATTTGTTCTATTTTATTTTGTACCTTTGCGCTCTTGAAATAGCCCCTTATATAATTTTATACAAGCTAATTATATGGAGCTAAGGGATTTAAAAATTAGCCATCTATGAAAGTGAAAACAATTTTGATTTCTCAACCGGAGCCTAAACTGGAAAATTCACCCTACTCTGAACTCGAAGAAAAACAAAAAGTAAAAATTGATTTCATTCCTTTTATCCATGTAGAAGGAGTTTCTTCTAAGGATATTCGTCAACAAAAAATTGACCTTTCCAATTATACTGCGATAATTTTAACCAGTAGGAATTCTGTGGATCATTATTTTAGAATTGCAGAAGAAATGCGTTATAAAGTGCCCGATACTTTAAAGTATTTTTGTTTAAGTGATGCAGTGGCATATTACCTTCAAAAATACGTGGTGTATCGAAAAAGAAAAATATATGTTGGAAAACGTACTTTTTCTGAATTAGCTCCTTATATCAAAAAATACAAAAACGAAAAATTCCTTTTACCGTCCTCAGATATGCTGAAGCCGGACGTACCTAAAACTTTAAACAAATTAGGTGTAGAATGGAAGCAGGGAACGTTTTACAAGACCGTAGTTAGTGATCTTACTCATTTAAGAGAAGTGTATTATGACGTCCTGGTGTTCTTTAGCCCCAGCGGAATAAAATCCTTATTCGAGAATTTTCCGGACTTTGAACAAAAAGAAACCCGCATTGCGGTGTTTGGAAATACTACTGTAAAAGCTGCAAAGGATCATGGATTGGTGGTAAACATACAGGCTCCAACCCCGGAAACGCCTTCTATGACTATGGCTTTGCAGAAATATATAAAAGAAGCCAATAAAAAATAACATAGTTTTTAAAATAAATATCAAAAGGCCGGTAATTTTAAAAAATTACCGGCCTTTTGTTTACCTGGTGTAAGATCTCTTTATTATAAAGGTCCTCCATTTAATATTTCCTCGTTAGCATTCTCCGCATACTTTTTAAAGTTTGCTTTGAAAGAGGTAGCCAACTCTGTCGCTTTTGCATCATACGCCTCTTTATCCTTCCAGGTGTGACGAGGATTCAAAATTTCTGATGGCACATTTTCACATTCCTGTGGCACGTTTAGTCCAAATATAGGATGCCTGGAATAAGTAACCTCTTCTAAGTGACCTTGGAGTGCAGATTTTATCATTGCACGGGTATATTTCAATTTCATCCTGCTTCCTGTTCCATAAGCCCCACCGGTCCATCCGGTATTCACCAACCAAACATTTACCTTTGCATCCTTCATCTTTTCGCTTAACATTTCAGCATATTTGGTAGGATGTAATGGCATAAATGGCGCGCCAAAACAGGCTGAAAAATTTGGTTGTGGTTCATCTACTCCAGCTTCGGTACCCGCAACTTTCGCAGTATATCCACTTATAAAATGATATGCGGCTTGTCCAGGTGTTAGCTTACTTATTGGAGGTAAAACCCCAAAAGCATCGGCTGTAAGGAAAAATATATTTTTAGGGTTTCTTCCAATAGAAGGTTTAGCAATATTACTGATATGATCTATTGGATAACTTACCCTGGTATTAGGAGTAATGGAATCGTTACCATAATCCACATTCCCATCTTCATCAATAATTACATTTTCCAGAATTGCCCCCTTTTTGATAGCGTTAAAAATATCGGGCTCATTTTCTTTGGACAAGTTAATTACTTTTGCATAACACCCACCTTCAAAGTTAAAAATGGTGTTTTCTTTGGTCCATCCATGTTCGTCATCCCCTATCAACTTCCTTTCAGGATCTGCAGATAAAGTGGTTTTTCCGGTTCCCGATAATCCGAAGAAAACTGCGGTATCATCATCCGGCCCTATATTTGCTGAACAGTGCATAGGAAGTGCATTTTTATGCACCGGAAGTATAAAGTTCAATGCTGAGAATATTCCTTTTTTAATCTCACCGGTATATCCACTCCCTCCTATTAATGCTATTTTTTTTGAAAAATTAAGAATAGAGAAATTTCCCTGACGGGTTCCATCAATTGCAGGATCTGCTTTAAATCCCGGAGCATTCAGCACGATCCAGTCTTCTTTAAAATCTTTAAGCTCCGATTCTTCAGGTCTTAAAAACATATTATAGGCAAAAAGATTCGACCAGGGATATTCATTGATCAAGCGAATGTTCGTCCTGTAATTCTCATCTGCACAAGCATATGAATCCCTTACAAATAATTCTTTTTCAGCAAGATAATTTGCCACCTTATCATATAAAGCGTCAAATTTATCGGCATCAAAGGGAATATTTATATCGCCCCACCATACTTTATCTTTTGTTTCATCATCTTTCACAATAAAACGATCTTTGGGAGATCTACCTGTAAATTCCCCGGTATTAACAGCCAATGCACCTGAATTCACCTCAACACCCTGATTTTTATCAATAGTGATTTGATGAAGTTCTTCCGGAGAAAGTTGATAGTGAACCTTGTCGTTGTTTATTCCGTACTTTTTTAACGAAATCGTTTTCGTAATTTGATTATTTGCCAACATAAAAATATAAGTTGTGTGTTTGTTTAGGCTGACAAAAGTAGATAATCTCAAATTGATAGCGGGAAAAAACTGGCTATTTTATTTCTTTTTTAACTTTAGAAAAGAGATTAAAAGCAGCAACCAACAGCCAATTAATAAACTACCGCCAAAAGGAGTAACCAGCGCGATTGCAGTAAAATCAAAGCTTGTCAGGGAATTGGTGGCGAGCAAATAGATAGATCCGGAGAATAAAATTATCCCTCCTAAAAGTAGTATAAATACCCAATTGGAAAGCCTATGGCTCAAGGCTTTCATGGACCCCAACAAGATAAAGAGAAGGGCATGATACATTTGAAATCTCACCCCGGTTTCAAAAGAATCCAAAGAATCTGCAGTAAGCACAGGTTTTAATCCATGAGCTGCAAAAGCCCCCATAATTACCCCGATTAATCCAAATAAAAATCCGGCAACGTAAAACCTTCTACCCATTGTTTAGTTTTTTTAGTGTAAACATTTAAGTACATTCGTACTTCTACAAAACTAACTAAGAAATTTTTATTATGAGACAAATATTAGTGATTGGTGCTGGTAAATCTACCGCGGCACTAATAGCTTATCTATTGGATAATTCAAAAAAGGAGAATTTATATATCACTATTGGAGATCTAGACCTGGAACAGGCGATAAAACTCTGTAATAATCATGAAAATTCCAAGGCACTTCGACTTGATGTTTTTGATGCCGATAGCCGCCAATCTGCCATTAAACAAGCAGATATTGTGATCTCCATGCTTCCGGCAAGATTCCATATAGATGTTGCCAGGGATTGTGTGAAATTAAAAAAATCGCTGGTTACCGCTTCTTATGTAAGCAAGGAGATGCAGGATTTGGATAAGGAAGTAAAAGAAAACGGACTTGTATTCATGAACGAAATAGGTGTTGATCCGGGAATTGATCATATGAGTGCTATGCAGGTGATAAACCGTATTAAAGATGAGGGAGGGAAAATGCTGATGTTTGAATCGTTCACCGGAGGCCTTGTAGCTCCGGAAAGTGACACCAATCTCTGGAACTATAAATTTACCTGGAATCCCAGAAATGTTGTTGTTGCAGGACAGGGAGGTACTGCGGAGTTCCTTCAGGAAGGAAAATTTAAATATATTCCTTATCATCGCTTATTCCGAAGGACAGAGTTTTTGAACATTGATAACTACGGTAGATTTGAAGGCTATGCAAACCGGAATTCCCTGGATTATAAAAAAATATATGGACTGGACGATATATTAACGCTTTACCGGGGGACTATTCGTAGAGTTGGTTTCAGCCGTGCCTGGAATATGTTTGTTCAACTTGGGATGACAGATGACAGTTACCAACTTCATGATTCTAAAAACATGAGTTATCGCGATTTCGTGAATTCCTTTCTTCCTTATTCCCCTACAGACACCGTTGAGCTTAAACTTCGGCATACTTTAAAAATAGATCAGGATGACATTATGTGGGATAAACTGGTAGAACTTGATATTTTTAATGCCGATAAAAAAATTGGTATTGAACATGCAACCCCTGCTCAGGCACTTCAAAAAATATTATCCGATAAATGGACCCTGGCTAAGGATGATAAGGACATGATTGTCATGTACCACAAATTTGGATATGAACTTAACGGGGAAAAGAAACAAATAGACTCTACGATGGTTCATATTGGCAAAGATCAAACCCAGACAGCCATGGCAAAAACAGTAGGATTGCCTGTAGGAATTGCTGCGCTGGCAATTTTAAATAAAAAAATCACTACCCCGGGAGTTCAAATTCCAATCACAAGGGAAGTTTATGAGCCCATTTTAAAAGAGCTGGAATCTCATGGAATTGTTTTTAACGAAAAAGAGACCGAATATTTGGGCTATAATCCCTCTGGAGCGGTTGGAAATTAAATAAAGTAAAGTATCTTTTGTCCCTCCCAAATCAACCTTTATGAAAGTAACAGATGAAAAAGTTAGCATCGATGGTATTGACAAAATCATTTTAAATTTTTTAATGGAAGATGCGCGCAAGCCCATCCTGGAAATAGCCAGAAGCATAGGAATTAGCGGTGCAGCCATCCATCAACGACTCAGGAAACTTGAAAAAGCCGGTTTAATTGAAGGTTCAAAACTTCAAATAAATCCCAGAATACTAGGCTATAAAACGCTCGCTTTTGTTGGGGTTTTCCTGGATAAGGCCGTTAGTAATCCACAAGCGGTAAAAAGGCTTAGTGAAATTCCGGAAGTGATAGAATGTCATTATACCACCGGAAATTGGTCTATCTTTTTAAAGATCCTGTGTAAGGACAATGAGCATTTAATGAATGTGCTAAACAAAAACATACAGGCTATTGAAGGTGTTTCAAGAACCGAAACTTTCATTTCCCTGAATCAACAAATTCAAAGACAAATTAAGATTTAATATTTGGAGTTATTCTAAATAAGAATTATTTTCGCTTCCGTAATGAGAACACTCGATCAATCCCGGTTTTTTAGATCCTATCAATGTGACCGGGGCCGTTGCTTTTATATAGATTTCAATCACAAAACGGTTAAAATGAGTTTTTGCCAGCTGTTATCATTGCGGCAAAAGCTCATAAATATTGATCCTGAAACCCACTTTAACGG
>JAWOHC010000179.1:0-24279 GCA_046496275.1 Gillisia sp. | reverse complement strand
TATTCGGAAACGACTCTGACTGAATTGTTCGAGCCGATTTTGTAGAAAATTAAATGTATTAGAACAGATCACAAAACCCCACTAGGCACAGTTCAGAATTTTGTTTTTTGCAGTTTCCAAAAATCGAAAAAAATCTGCATCAAACCGATGCAGTAGGTGTCTGTTTTTCCGTTTTCCCCCCCTTTAAATCTTTATAATGCCAACAAAGATAAAACTCCAATTTAAGTGGATCACCTTTGTATAGCTCCCGTTATCGCTCGTGAATTTTCCGCGTCACGGTTTCTTAAAGTCAAGCTGAAATTAATTTCAATGTCATCTTTGATTATAATCTGGTTAACCCGTGATCAAAATAATTTTCAATTGAAAATTATTTCTTCCCTGTCAGTTCAGTAATTTTTAATCCCAATCCAGTAGCCGTTTTTCACCTTCTATATTTTTGATATCGGTAATATCCTGGGACATTTCAATTACCCCTTTGTAGTTTTTTTGATCATCCCGAACAGCAAAATACCTGATGTAAATAAGGCGCCCTTTAAAATTAATCCAGAATGATGATTCACTTTTGGTTCCTTTTCTGAATTCCTCAAGGATCTTTAACACGGTTCCTACACTTTTTGGAGGATGGCAGAATTTTACTTCCCGGCCAATGATACCTGCACTTCTGGGGAATACCCGTTCCTCTCCGCGATTGTAAAATATCACTTTGTCATTTTCATCTACATACGTGATGTCCAGCGGCATGGTTTTGAGAAGCAGGTTCACCTGTTCCACAGTCATATAGCCTTCATCATAGTGAGCGGTATTCTCAAGGGAAAAGGAAAGTTCTCGCTTGGTGAAATCCTGACTTGGATGGATATATTCCTCTTTGGGAAACGCCGGCGGATTCTGTGGTAGCATCCAACCTATTTCCTCTTCGCCGGCACGTACTTTTATCCAGTCCTCTTCAGTAAGTATTTTTAGAGCGTTTGGAAACAGGGTAGATTCTTCAGCCAGTAATAATCGAAAAATGCCACTGGTGAGATAGTGCATATCCTTTTCAACTTCTTCAAATTCCCTTGCTTCTATTTTCTTTCGCAACATTCTAAATTGCTCTCTTAAAGTATCGTGAAAGGACCACATACCCTGAGACGGACCATTCCAACCCCTTTTTTCCAAAAAAGGAAATAATTGATTTTCCTTTCGCTCAAAACGTCTTTCCACAGATTGCAGCTGATTGAAAACATTGTAAAATTTTTGGTGTTCAGCTTCGGGATTTGTAGTTTTTAATTCTTCTATAAGTGTAGTAATTATTTTTTTTTCCTGGAAATATACACTTACTGGATGTCCTTCAGGAAGTGCGGAAGTGTCAATTGTTTCATTCATTTTAATAATCCTTATTTTTTCCAAAGAAAGATTTTAGAAGCAAAAAATTATATGACCGGGATCACATTACAGAGTTTTACTTAAAAACACTGCAGAAATGATTACCGATAATTTCGAGACTGCCCCTATTTCCCTTAAAGGAATAGAGCGTAATCTTTGTCGAGGTAGAGGTGTTTCGATAAAAACGAGCTGTCGAAAAGGGAAAGGTGAATTATCCGGATCTGGAAAATGATTTGCTGAATTTAGAAAACAAAGGTTCCAAGGCTGAAAACTACAAAATTTGGATACTTAATTTTTTTGACCGATCCTATTTTCAATCTGCATCATTATTATGAGGAAGAGAACATTCCGCGCATCCAACAGTATGGGCCCAGGGCATTACAGGTGTCAGTTTTTGATTATAAATTCAATTTAAAACACCAAATACTGATATTCATCATTTCCAAGTTGAAACTTACCCCTGAATTTTGCAGCAGTAATTTTTTATACTCCATTGGCGTTTTGCTAAAACTTTAATTTCAATGTCAAAAACTCCTTTATACAATTTCCTTCATCAGTGGATGGGTATTTTGGTATGGCTGTTATTTTTTTTTCCATTTTTAATTGTAGCCCAAAATTCTTTTGACCTTTCCGGTCAGTTGATCCAGCGTGCCGAAATGCGCAATGGATACGGCCGATTATTCGCAGAAGATCAGGACACCTCTTTTTGCATTGGGGAAAGGAGACGTACCAATGCAGCATATAACTACGAGGGGATAAAATTATATGTTAGTGCGCAGGATATTCGTATTTGGGATTGTGCTTCAAACCTTAAATTATCGGAAACTCCTTATTTGGTAACGAAGCTTATTTCGAAACAAGGCTTATCAATAACTGGAGGGTTTACCAACCTTATCATTAATGATGCGCCATCCTTTCAATTCGGCTATTCTCAGTTTTTGTTTTCTTGTGGATTGAAAATTATTTGAAATGTGTAAAATGTTAAATTCGTTCAGAACTGGAACTATGTAATGTTGTGTTTTCGCCCCGGCCATATCAATTGATTTGTTGGTCTGAATTTTTAAAATAGAAATATAAAGTATAATTTTAACAGGAATTTAAAAAAATATGAACTCACCGTCCTTTGCCGCCCATAAAATGCTTTTCCTGAATACCCTGGCATTTACCATTTGTTTTGCAGTTTGGATGTTCAATGGGGTTACGGTAACCTTTCTTGTAGATAACGGGGTTTACGACTGGAGTTCAGTTCAAATTGGATGGCTTTTGGGAATCCCGGTTCTTACCGGGTCTATATTCAGATTGCCTCTGGGGATAATGACAGATAAATATGGAGGTAAGTGGATGTTTGGAGGATTACTGCTGGTAAGTGCCATTCCCATGTTCATGTTGCAATATGTAGATTCTTTCCTTGGTTTTGCCTTATGTAGTTTTGGGTATGGCCTTACTGGTGCAGGGTTTGCGGTTGGGATTGCCTATACCTCTGTATGGTATGAGAAAGACTGGCAGGGCCGGGCTCTGGGTATTTTTGGGGCAGGGAATGCCGGAGCTGCCATTACAACGCTTGTGGCACCTACATTATTAATAAATCTTACCAATAACGGGGCAGATATTGAAAACTGGAGAATACTTCCTGTTATCTATGCTGCTGCCCTGGTAATCATGGCGATCATTTTTGTTGTCTTCGCAACAAATAAGAAACCGGCAACACAGCGTACCCTTAAGAAATTAATGCAGCCTCTTAAAAGTATGAGAGTGTGGCGCTTTGGTCTTTATTACTTTCTGGTATTTGGTTGTTTTGTGGCTTTCTCACAATGGCTGGTTCCTTACTATGTAAACGTATATTACCTCCCTTTGGTAACTGCTGGTATACTGGCTGCAGCCTTTAGTTTCCCTTCCGGTGTAATAAGGGCTCTTGGTGGTTGGATGTCAGATAAATGGGGTGCACGTAAGGTGATGTATTGGGTTTTAGGAACTTCTGTAGCAATTAGCTTTTTATTAATCTTTCCAAAGATGGAGATCTACTCCCCCGGGAATGGTATCATGGCTAAGCAGGCCGGAGAGGTTACAGAAGTGAGTGAAACCAAAATCGTTGCAGGGGGAATTGAATACGATGTAATCCCCAGGGATGGTACAGATTATACTACCCTTGAAGGGGAGTTTGTATTTCCCAAAAAAGAAACCTGGCAAGAGGCTGTGGTGCAGGAGGGCCAAAGGGTGGAGAAGAAAGAATTACTGGCCAGCGGAGAGACAAAGATCTTTTTTCAGGCCAATGTATGGGTGTTTACCTTCCTGGTTGTGATTCTGGGAAGTATTTGGGGAATTGGTAAAGCTGCGGTCTACAAACATATTCCGGAGTATTTTCCAGATGAAGTTGGGGTAGTTGGGGGCATGGTGGGAGTCATAGGTGGACTGGGAGGTTTTGTATGCCCAATCCTTTTTGGATATTTACTGGATGGCTCGGGGCTGTGGACCAGTGCGTGGATGTTTACCCTGGTAATATCTGGTATTTGCCTGTGGTGGATGCATAGAACTATTCAAAAGATGATGCACAGGGAACAGCCAAAACTAATGCGCCAAATTGAATCGAAACAAGAAATATAAAATTGATTAAACACTAAATCTTATGAAGACCAACCTGGAAGAATGGAATGTGGAAGAACCCGTTTTTTGGGAACAAAAAGGTAAAAAAATAGCCTACAGAAATCTGTGGCTTTCAATTCCTGCCCTGTTACTTTCCTTTGCCGTGTGGATGATGTGGAGCATTATTACCACCAAAATGAAAGAATTCAATTTCCATTTTGGAATGATCACTCCGGATATGTCTGAAGAAATGGTCAATGAACAGCTGGCAATAATCAACAACCTTTATTATACATTACCTGCTATTGCCGGGCTTGCGGGTGCTACCCTTAGAATTCCAAATTCTTTTCTTATTGCACTGGGAGGAGGCCGTAATGTTGTTTTTACTACTACTCTTCTATTGCTTATACCTGCCTTTGGAGTTGGGTTTGCCCTGGCAGATCAAAGTACTCCATATTTTACATTTGCTATTCTGGCCCTGTTGTCTGGTTTTGGAGGAGGAAATTTCGCGTCTTCAATGAGCAACATCAGTTACTTTTTTCCTAAGAGAATGCAGGGAACTTCCCTTGGGCTCAACGCCGGGATAGGAAATCTTGGGGTAGGAATTATGCAAAAGATGATCCCTTTTGTAATCGGGATCTTCCTTTTCTCAGCTGTTGGCAGCGAGGGTGAAATATTAGAAGATCAACCCCTTGCAGGTCTGCAAAATGCAGGGTGGATATGGATCCCTATTGTATTTGCAGCTATAGCGGCTTTTTTTGGAATGAACAATGTTATAACGGGAACTCCTAAACTCCCCACTACATTTCAGGGTATAACCAAAACTCTTTTTATGGTAGGCATAGGGCTTGTAACTGCAGCTGTTGGGTCCTATTTGCTGGTAGGACTTGAGGTTAATATGTGGATAGTATTGCCGGTTGTGGTAATACTTACCCTGCTGCTTTTGAAATACCTGAGCCCCGGAGATATTAAGCAGAGCCTCAATAAGCAGTTTTCTATACTTTCAGATAAGCATAACTGGATCATGACGATTATCTACACCATGACCTTTGGTTCTTTTATAGGATTTTCTGCGGCATTCCCAAAACTTTGCCAGGATATATTTGTTTATACAGATCCTGCAAATCCACAATATGTAAATCCGAACGCGCCAGATTTTCTTACCTGGGTATTCATAGGCCCTATGTTAGGGGCATTGGTCAGGCCCATGGGAGGTTGGCTAAGTGATAAAGTAAACAGTGGTTCCCGGGTTACCACCTATAGTACAATAGTAACGGTTTTAGCAACTATAGCAGTGGCCTATTTTGTAGTGCAGGCCAGGGAAAGTGTAACACCTGAAATTTACTGGTGGCCTTTCTTTGCATGTTTTATGGTTTTGTTTGTAACCACCGGAATTGGAAATGGCTCAACCTTTAGGAGTATACCTTACATCTTTAGCAAAGAGAAAGCCGGTCCGGTTTTGGGCTGGACCTCGGCAATAGCCGCTTATGGGGCATTCATAATTCCACAGGTATTTGGTAACCAAATTCAAATGGGTACTCCGGAATTTGCATTATATGGCTTTGGAATTTATTACATCATTTGCCTGGGGCTTAACTGGTGGTATTATGATCGTCCGGGTTCAGGAATTGATTGCTGATCACTATTCATCTCGGAATTAAAACACCCTTCCATTTGTTAGCGAAGAGGTAGAGATGTGTATCTTTTAAAGCAGACTGTCTGCAAAAGCTGATATTCATCATATTTTGACTCCCATGCATTGGCCATCTTTGGCCACGGAAAAAAGTAGTAACGGGAGCGTTTTGAACAGTGTTTTCTCAATTGAATTTTAATGGGCTCTTTTTAAGACTTCCCTTAAATTGAAAGGTTTGGATGAAAATAAACTTTATTAAAACGCAGTAAATACTTATATTTAGAATTCCTGAATTTTAAGAACTGATTAAAGATTAAGTAATTATGTACAGACTCTTTCAAACTTTAAATCGGCTGGCCCTTATCAAGGCCATTATCGCGGCTGTATTTGCGATAATTTTAGTGCTTATTGGTTCCAGGAATTTACAAAATTTTGACCCTGCACTCATCGCATACCTTATTGGAACTGTCTTTGCCGTTTTTGGGATTGCTTACAGGTATTCGGTATGGATACAACGGCCGTCTACAAAACTTTACTGGCGCAGGAGTATGCAATTTCTATTCAGCAGGTACTTTTTTCCCTACCTCTGGCGTTCAATAAAATTATTTTTCAGGAATATTTTATTCCAAAGATTCATTGCCTTTAGAAGTAGGACCCGATGGATAGGTCACTTTTTACTGGCAACGGGTTGTTTAATAGCTTTCGCCATCACAGTTCCCTTAACCTTTGGCTGGATCCATTTTGTTCTTAAACCAGGGGATGATGCTACTTATTATGCTTTGTTGTTTGGGTTTGAAGCCGGATCTTTTAGCCTGGGCTCACCGGTCGCCTTCATTGCTTTTCACGGTTTGGTATGGTGTTCGGTTCTTGTGACTATTGGGGCTATAATGATGATGAAACGAAGATTTACAGATGGAGGATTAATAGCCACTCAAAGTTTTGAAAATGATTGGTTGCCATTGATCTTGTTAATTGCAATTTCTGTAACCGGCCTTGGGATAACCTATGATTATACTTTCCTGGAAGGAAAGACCTATCAATTTATGGCAGTAACCCATGCAATAACGGTGATCCTATTTCTGGTATGGCTGCCCTTCGGAAAGTTTTTTCACATCTTCCAGCGGTTAGCTCAATTAGGTGCAAACCTTTATAAAACTGAAGGGAAACGAAGAGGTATGGCAACCTGCCCACATACCGGGGAAGAGTTTGCAACCCAAACACATTTAGAAGACCTTAATATTGTAACCAAAGAACTTGGTTTTAATTATGATAAGCAGGATGGATCAAATCATATGGACCTTAGCCCAGAGGGTAAGCGTTCAGCTTTGGCGATGGCTCATTTGAAAGCAAGAAATGAAGCCGGAAAGTTATTCGGTTAAAACAGAAAAAGAAAAAGAAAATGGCAAAACTTCCCGTTTCAGTAGACAAAATAATAGAGAAATATGGACCTAATAAGGCCTATGCTCCACAGGTTGGTTTTCAAGGAAACAAGGAGCCGGACAAACTGGTGAAAACCCACTGCTGCTATTGCGGTATGCAGTGTGGTATCAAATTAAAAGTAAAGGATAATAAGATTGCCGGTTTTGAACCCTGGGAAGAATTTCCTTTCAACGAGGGGCGCCTATGCCCAAAAGGAGTGATGCGGTATATGCAGAATAATCATCCAGACAGGTTAATGGATCCTATTGAGCGGGTGGAAGGTAAAGGCTTCAAGCCCGTAAGCTGGGAGCATGCCATGAGTAGAACGGTGAATGAGATTAAAAGAATCCAGGAGAAATACGGGAAAGATGCTTTCGCAATGCTCTCTGGCGTGTCCCTCACCAATGAGAAAAGTTATATGATAGGGAAGTTTGCCCGGGTGGCGCTTAAAACTGCCAATTTAGACTATAACGGCAGGCTTTGTATGGTGAGCGCGGGGGGAGGTAATAAAAAGGCCTTTGGATTGGACAGATCTTCCAATAGCTGGGCAGATCTTAAACATGCAGAAGTTATTCTTGTAGCAGGAGCCAATATTAGTGAAACCTTTCCTACTCTCACGCATTATATCTGGCAGGCCAGGGATAACGGTGCTAAATTAATTGTGGTTGATCCAAGAATGATTCCGTTGGCACGAACTGCAGATCTTCATTTGCCTGTAAGACCGGGTGGTGATTCTGCGCTTTTTGGTGCAATCCTGAAGATCATGGTAGATAATGACTGGCTTGATCACGACTTTATTGATAATTATACCTCGGGATTTCAGGAAACTATTGATGCCGTAAAAGACTATGACCTTGATTGGGCTGAAGAGCATTCAGGGGTTTCAAAAGAATTGATCTACCAGGCGGCAGAAATGTGGGGGAAAGCAAATACCAGCTTTTTGCTGCATGCGCGTGGAATTGAACACCATACCAAAGGAGTTGATAATGTTTTAAGCTGTATTAACATCGTTCTGGCCTCGGGAAGGATAGGAAAGCCATACTGCGGTTACGGAACTATTACAGGCCAGGGTAACGGCCAGGGCGGCAGGGAGCACGGGCATAAATGTGATCAATTACCGGGGAACCGGGACATTACAAATCCTGAACATCGTAAATATATCTCAGAGGTTTGGGGCATTGATGAAAAGGATATGCCGGGAAAAGGTTTAACTGCGTATGAACAAATTGAGGCAATTCACCGTGGGGAGATCAAGGGAATGATTTCCATATGCTTTAATCCGCTGGTTTCCCTTCCCAACAATAATTTTGTACGGGAAGCCCTTGAAAAACTTGAATATTATATATGTATAGATACTTTCTTAAGTGAAACTGCACGGCATGCAGATATTGTTATGGCCGGGTCACTTCATGAGGAGGAGGAAGGAACAGTAACGACGGCTGAAGGCAGAGTGGTGAAAATCAATGAGGCAGTTACACCTCCGGAAAACACAAGAAGGGATGGGGAGATTATTATGGAATTGGCAGCCCGTCTTGGTGAAAAAGATAAGTTTGATTATCCTAGCAGTGAGGATATATTCAACGAATTAAGGGTAGCCTCAAAAGGAGGCACGGCAGATTATTACGGGATTACCTATAAGAAAATCGTTGATAATATGGGGGTTTTCTGGCCCTGTAAAACCCTTGACCACCCCGGAACCCCAAGATTGTGGGAAGATAAAAAATTTGAAACGCCAGATAAAAAAGCACACTTTAATCCTGTAAAATATCGCCCCGCTTCAGAAATGCCGAATAAAGAATATCCTGTGGTATTAACTACAGGAAGGGTGGTGTCACAATATTTAAGCGGTACATCAACCCGAAGGATTGGTAAGCTAGTAGATCAATATCCTGAACCACTATTGGAAATTCATCCAAAACTGGCATTCCAGTACGGTATAGAAGACCACGATCTAATAAGGGTTAAAACCAGAAGGGGAGTAGCAGAATTCCCGGCTCACGTGGTTGAGACTATTCGCGAGGATACGGTTTTTATACCATACCATTGGGGAGGAAAACATTCCGCCAATCAATTGACTATAGATAACCTGGATCCTGTATCCAAAATCCCGGAATATAAAGTTTGCGCTTGCCAGTTGGAAAAAACGGGTAAAAAAGGATCTCAGCACCTTACGGACACTGCATATCAAAGTTCATCATAAAATAGGAATCAGACAGAAAGTAGAAAAAAAGAACCAATAGTTAAATCAATAAAATAATTATGCCGGAAACAAATTATAATCAGGAAATGGCTTTTTTCGTAGACATGCAACGCTGTATTGGTTGCCAGGCCTGCGTAATGGCCTGTGCTGAATGCGAAACGAATGGGCAGGAAAGTATGATTCACGTGAATTATGTGGACAGGAAGACAAGTCCGCAAACTACCGTGCAGGTGTGCATGCACTGTGAGGATCCTACCTGTGCAAATGTTTGTCCGGCAGATGCCATACATCAGGATGAGTTTGGAGTGGTACACTCTGCCAACACCTCAAGATGTATAGGTTGTTCAAATTGTGTATTGGCTTGCCCATTTGGTGTTCCAAAGAAAATGGAAGAGGCAGAATTGATGATGAAATGCAACTTGTGTTATGACAGGACCAGCGTAGGTAAAAAACCTATGTGCGCTACTGTATGTCCAAGTCAGGCCTTGTTTTATGGAACAAGAGAAGAAATTGAAAAAATGCGACCAGACAGTGAACCGGTAAACTCTTTTCTTTTTGGCCAGCAGGAAGTGAATACGAAAGTGAATATTATGATGCCTAAAGGCACAAATCAGTTAATTATCCCATAATTAAAATACTATGTCAAAGGAAGATTCTGAAAGAGAACCAAACTGGAAAAGTGATTTTCCAATTGAATCAAAGCGTGGAACACACGTTAGCCGAAGGGAATTTGCAAAATTCCTGGGATTACTGTCTGGGGCCTTTGCCTTAAGCAACGGCTTTATTGTTATTAAGGCGGTCGCCTTCCCTGCAAAAAAAATGGAAGGTGAACATTTTGTAGTAAATGCAAATGAAGTTGCCATAGGTGAAATGTTTCAATTTGAAATCCAGGGAGATAAACATATCCCGTACATTCTCATTCATTTGGAAGAGAATGAGTGGCGGGCTTTTGAACAGAAGTGTACACACCTTACCTGTGCGGTAAGATACCGTAAGGATGAGAAAAAAATAGAATGTCCCTGCCATAACGGGTGGTTTAGTGCAGATACCGGAGCGGTATTACAAGGTCCGCCTCCAAGGCCGTTGCCTCAACTTGAAGTAGTGTTGAGAAATGGAAAGATTTATGTAAGAGAACAAAGTGAAGATCAAAATGTATAAAGATGAGTGATTTTAGAACATCCCAAAACCAGGCACATCCCAATAAGACCAATACTATCATGACAGTGATCATCGTGTTACAAATCCTTTTTATAAGTATACAAATTTGGTTTTTATTTGGTGCTTTAAACAATGCTCTTGAAGGAAATTTGTACTTTGCATTCACAACTTTTATTGGTTCCACATTAATGGCCATAGCCTCCTTTTGGGTGTTGCGTTATTTGCCGGAACCATTGAAGAAGAAATTTGACAAAAGACGCAGAGTGAATGTTAATAGACAAACATAAAAGAATCCACGATTACTTAAGAATTTCGCTCACCGATAGCTGTAACTTTAGGTGCCAGTACTGTATGCCGGATGAGAACATACAGTGCTTGCCCAATAAGCACCTTATGCAGGTGGATGAAATAGAGCATATCGCCAGGAAGTTTGTAGATCTTGGTGTAAATAAAATTAGATTAACGGGCGGGGAACCTATGGTGCGAAAAGAATTCCCGGAAATCTTGTCCAGGATCTCAAAACTACCCGTAGAATTAAGCCTTACTACCAATGCAGTACTCGCTCATAAATATATAGAAAATCTAAAGGCAGCTGGGGTACGCTCTCTAAATATAAGTCTTGATACTCTTAATGCCGAAACTTTTAAAAAAATCACCAAAAGAGATCAATTTCAGCGTGTTTGGGATAACATCCTGCTTATGCTTAAAGAAGGTTTCAGAGTAAAGATCAATGTGGTGGGTATTGATGGAGTGATAGAAAAGGAAATCCTGGATTTTGTAGCTATTACCAAAGACCTCCCATTGCACGTGCGCATTATAGAATTCATGCCTTTTGAAGGAAATCACTGGAACAGCAAGAAAGTGGTAACTGCTGAACAAATGCTGAAATGGGTAGAGCAGGAGTACGATATGGTGAAACTTAAAGATGAACCACACGCTACCGCAAAAAAATATAAGGCCATTGGCCACGAAGGTACTTTTGCATTTATAACTACAATGAGCCAACATTTTTGCGGTGACTGCAACAGGATGAGGATCACCGCAGACGGGAAGATGAAAAACTGCCTCTTCGGAAGCGAGGAAATGGATCTTCTGGGAGCGGTTAGAAGAGGAGAAGATATTGAACCGCTTATTAGAACATCTGTTCTGCGGAAATTTAAAGTCATGGGTGGGCAGTTCTCTAAATCTTATACCGATGCTGAAGCTTCAAAGCTTAAGAATCGCAGTATGATCAAAATAGGAGGATGATCTCAGTAACCCAGGCAAGGAAAATACTTTCAGAAAATACTGAAAGAGCAGGCGTGAAAATTATTTCCCTGGAAGAAAGTATTGATCTTCACCTTGCAAAAGATATATACTCCCCCATTGATGTCCCTTCTTTCGATAATTCAGCTATGGATGGGTATGCCATGGAATATGATGGAAGCCGGAAGGAGTGGGATTTGGGAGAAGTAATTCAGGCCGGAGATACCTCACGACAGAAAGTAGAGACAGGTACTGCAGCCCGTATCTTTACCGGGGCTAAACTGCCGGAAGGTGCCAATACTGTTATTCCACAGGAACTAATCCGGCGAGATGAAAATCTGGGTAAGATTTACTACGATCAGGATCAAATACAACCCGGCAGCAACGTACTTTTAAAAGGCTCTCAGTGCAAACAAGGGGAACTAATTCTTACCAAAGGAACCAAAATTACTCCCGGAGTTATAGGCTTGCTGGCCTCAGTAGGAATTGCTGAGGTTGAAATATATGCCCCTCCCACAGTAGGTTACATTATTACAGGAGATGAATTGAAAGAAGTAGGCGCAAAGCTTATAGCGGGAGAAATCTATAATTCCAATGGCCCAATGCTAACTGCACTGCTCAAAACAGTGGGGATCAGGGAAATTTCAGGCTATAAAGCTTCAGATGATAAAGAGAAGCTTCAGCAGATTATAAACCATGCCCTGGAGAACCATGATGTTGTTATTCTTAGCGGTGGAATTTCTGTGGGGGATTATGATTTTGTAAAGGAATGTCTTGAGAATGCGGGGGTAAATGAGTTATTTTATAAGATTAAACAACGGCCTGGAAAGCCTATGTTTGCAGGCAAAAGGGAAAAGAAATTTGTTTTTGCTTTACCGGGAAATCCTGCTTCGGTATTAAGTTGTTTTAATATGTATGTTAAACCCTGTTTACAATTTATGCGAGGGCTAGAGGATGTCTGGAAACCAAATAAAATTCTCCCGCTTCCGCTGGAACAAAAGAAAAAAGCCGGATTTACATTCTTTTTAAAAGCCAGAAGAGAGGGTGACAAGTTAAGCATCCTGGGAGGCCAGCAGTCCTTTAATTTGCAGGCATTTAGCACTGCCAATTGCCTGGTGGAGCTGGAGGAGGAAAAAGATCTATTAAAAAAAGGAACTTTGGTAAATGTTTATGATCTTTAAAACCAATGCCAACAGAATTAATTCTATATCCACTACTTCTCCTGCCTGTGGCAGCTTTTTTCTATGCTTCTGTAGGGCACGGCGGGGCGAGTAGTTATTTAATGATCCTGGCACTTACTGGTTT
Source organism: Gillisia sp. (assembly GCA_046496275.1). Lineage (GTDB taxonomy): Bacteria > Bacteroidota > Bacteroidia > Flavobacteriales > Flavobacteriaceae > Gillisia. Next base: position 11,377 of record JAWOHC010000179.1, on the reverse strand, counting down.
TGCTCCTGAAGAGATTAGACCAACTGCACTTACACTAAACATAATCGTTTCTCTTGTCGCATTTTTGAACCACAGGAAAAGCTGCATTTTCCCGAGTAAATTGTTCTGGCAGCTGGCAGTTTTTTCCATTCCTGCAGCTTTTGTTGGAGGGCTTATTGTGGTGGATACTGCTATTTATATGAATATTCTTGGAGTACTGCTTTTATTTCCCATCCTGCAGTTCCTGGGGGTTTTTCCAAAAAACAACATTGGGTTTGTTGATCAGAATGTCTGGTTGCCCCCGGTTATTGGAATTCTTATTGGGTTTGTTTCCGGCCTTATAGGAATTGGGGGAGGTATTATCCTTTCCCCGTTATTGCTAATGCTTGGATGGACCAACATTCGGGAGACTGCAGCACTCAGCGCCCTGTTTATTTTTGTAAACTCTGTCGCCGGGTATATAGGAACTGTAGGTTTTGACCTTTCCTTTGACAGAACCCTCTGGATCTTTATCCCACCCACCATTCTTGCCGGAATGCTTGGAAGTTATTATGGTGCGCGAAGATTTAATGTGACTATTGTGAAACACCTGCTCACCCTTGTACTTGCCGGTGCCGCTTTTAAACTAATATTAACGTGATGCTTAAAGTTGAGGTAGAGGCTTATGTTCTCGCAGGCGGTAAAAGCAGCAGGATGGGAAAAGATAAAGGACTCGTTATTCTTAACGGCGAGCCAATGATTTCTTATGTGCTGAAAGCCCTTTATGAAACAGGAATTTCAGTTAATATTATTGCGAATAATGAGGGATATGAAAAATTTGGAGTTCCGGTTTTCCGCGATTTAGTTGAGGAAAAAGGACCAATGGGAGGACTATATACCGCTTTTTGCCATACAACAGCTAAGGCCGTTTTGCTGATAAGTTGTGACATGCCTTTAGTGTCTTCTGAAGCAATAAAACAATTATTAGATAAGGCAGATAATAACCAAATCCTTGCTCCTACGGTGGAAGGGAGGGTGAACCCGCTATTTGCCTTATACCCTGTGGCACTGAAGCAGGAGGTTGAAAGAAGAATAACCGGGGGCAGGTTAAAAATGACCGATTTGATTTTAGAAAACAAGTATACTTTAGTACCTTCCATCGCGCGGGAAAACCCGGGCATTTTCAGGAATGTGAACAATGAAGAGGAACTTAAAATGACAGAAAAGCAATGGAACAATTTAAAATAAAAGCCTTCGGAATACTGGCAGAAAAACTGCCTGCTTCAGAATTTGATTTTCCGTATTATGAAGATTCCGAAAAACTGGTAAATAAACTGAAAGAAGAATTCCCCGAGCTTAAAAATTTGAAGTTTTCTCTTGCGGTAGACAAGCAGCTAATTCAGCAAAAACACCATTTGAACGGCAACGAGGAAATAGCTTTATTGCCACCATTTTCAGGAGGATGAGCAGGTTTGAAAGACAACATATATTACCCGGCTTTGGCTTGGAGGGGCAGGAAAAACTTTCCCAGGCAAGGGTTCTTGTGGTAGGGGCAGGAGGGCTGGGGTGCCCGGCTTTATTGCACCTCGCGGCAGCTGGGATGGGAACTATAGGCATTGCAGACGGGGACAGCATAAGTGAATCCAACCTTAACCGGCAAACCCTTTTTGGCCAGAATGATATTGGCAAACCAAAAGCTGAAACAGCAGCAAGTGGTTTAAAACTGAAATATCCGGATATTCAGTTCGAAATTTTTCCAAATTACCTTACCCCTGAAAATGCATTAGAAATTATAAAAGCTTACGACCTGGTGCTGGACGGGTCAGATAATTTTGGAACCCGGTATATGATCAATGATGCCTGTGTGCTACTGAAGAAACCTTTAATTATGGGGGCGATTTATCAGTATGAAGGTCAGGTGGCTGTATTTAATTACGGGGAAAATCCAATTAATTACAGGGATATTTATCCTGTTCCGCCACTAGCCAATGAAATCCCCAATTGCAGTGAAACCGGAGTGCTGGGAGTACTGCCGGGGATTATTGGGACCCTACAGGCGGCTGAGGCTATAAAATTGCTCTCCGGCCTTGGAAACAGCCTCACAAACAAGATCCTGTTTTACAATTTGAAAAGCTGCAGCTTTTATGAGGTGGAGGTAAAGTCAAATTCTGCATCGGGAAAAGATATCCCTGAAAATGAAGAAACATTCAGAAATACCGATTATAATATAACTTGCGGATTGGCCGAAAATATAAGCTGGGAAAAAGCTTTAGATTGGTCCCGGAGCTTGGAAAGTCTAATGCTTATAGATATTCGGGAACCCAATGAAGAACCTCAATTTGATCTGGAAGGGATTGTAAAGATCCCAATGGATAAACTAGCTGAGAATCCCGGGCAACTGAAGCAGGTAGAAAATGTGCTGTTGTTCTGTAAATCGGGACAGCGCAGCCTGAAGCTGGCAGAGCAGCTCAAGCAAAGATTTCCGGAGAAGAAAATATTTTCTGTTGAGGGCGGGATCTTGCATCCTACCTCACCCTTAAAAACTGAAAACCATGGAACGTAAACCAAAGAATATATTTGTACAGGGGCCAATTTCAAGTGAAAAGATCGCCCAATCCATCCAAAACCACAGCACCAAAACCAATATAGGCGCACATTCAATTTTCCTGGGGCAGGTGCGTGCAGATGAGAAAGATGGGAGCACAGTCACTGCAATTGAATACACAACCTATGAGGAAATGGCGCTGCAAAAGGCTTTTGAGATTCGTGAGGCAATTTTTGAGAAGTACGATCTTACCTGTATGCACATTTACCACAGCCTTGGAGAGGTGAAGACAGGAGAAATATGCCTGTTTGTATTCACCTCCTCCAAACACCGGAAAATGGCAATAGACGCCTGTGAAGAACTGGTGGAAAGAATTAAAAAAGAGCTACCGGTTTGGGGCAAGGAACTTTTGGAAAGCAATGGCGAAAGCTGGAAAGTGAACACTTAAAAAACAGATTAGACTAAGATGGTAAATATCACTCATAAAAGTAATACACTTCGTAAGGCAATAGCACAGGCAGTGGTGCGGGTAAGCAGTTCAGAAACTATAAAAGCTGTAAAAGAGAAAACGGTCCCAAAGGGAGATGTTTTTGAAATGGCCAAAACCGCCGGCCTGTTCGCTGCAAAACGCACCAGTGATATGATCCCCGATTGCCATCCCTTACCTATTGAATTCACCGAGATAAAATTCCGCATAGAAGGCCTGGAAATCTTTGTAAGCGTTGAGGTACATACTATTTATAAAACAGGAGTTGAGGTGGAAGCCATGCATGCAGCATCTGTGGTGGCTATCACCATGTATGATATGCTAAAGCCCATTGACAAAGGCATAAGTATAGAAACTATTAAACTCCTGGAAAAAAAGGGAGGGAAGACAGATTACCGCAAAGTGGTGGAAGAGAATAACATTATGGCCACTGTGATTGTGTGTTCAGATTCTATTTCGGCAGGCGAAAAAGAAGACCGGGCAGGGAAGGTGATCATTGAAAAACTGGAGGCACACCAGGTAGCTGTTGAAGATTATGTTATTATCCCTGATGAAAAGGAACGAATTCAGGAGCTGGTGAAAAAGAAATGTGCGGCCGGGGTGGACCTTATTATCCTTACAGGCGGCACTGGCCTTTCTCCACGGGATGTTACCCCCGAGGCTATTATTCCACTTCTGGAAAGGCCGGTTCCGGGCATAGAAGAAGCCATAAGGGCTTACGGGCAGCAAAGAACACCATATTCCATGTTATCCAGATCGGTTTCCGGGTTGATAGGGAATACTCTGGTACTTGCACTGCCGGGATCTACAAAAGGGGCAGAGGAATCTATGGACGCTGTATTTCCTGCGGTGATGCACATCTTCAGGGTACTGGCAGCTTTTAAACACGAGTAATGATCTTTTAAACCTATCTTTTTCTTTCTATTTGCACTAAGTTAAAAACGCCTTTTTCATGATCAAGATCATATAATGTTGGCAGCTATAGTTCTAGTTTTGTTCTAAAAATCAATGTACCGAAATTTTTTTTCGGTACGATATGAGGTTTTTAATTTTCAGAATTAATCATAGATTCAATAGAAAATGATCATAGTACAAGAGGAACTTAGCCTGAAAGATCGGGTCCTTCAATTAAAAAAAGAAAAAAACGCGGTTATCCTGGCTCATTATTATCAAGAACCGGGAATCCAGGAGGTAGCCGATTTTGTTGGGGATAGTTTGGAGTTAGCGAAGAAAGCCGCTGCAACCACTGCTGATATCATTGTTTTTGCCGGTGTGCATTTTATGGCTGAAACCGCCAAGATACTCAACCCTTCTAAAAAGGTTCTTTTACCTGATCTTAAAGCAGGTTGTTCTTTGGCAGACAGCTGTCCTCCCGAAGCTTTCAAAAAAATGATAGATAAGTACCCTGATCATGTCGTGGTAACTTATATCAATTGCTCTGCTGAAGTTAAAGCTGTGAGTGATTACGTTTGTACCTCCTCTAATGCAGAGAAAGTAATAAATTCCATACCCTTAGATAAACCTATTATTTTTGCCCCCGATAAAAATCTGGGGAAATACCTTATGGGTTTAACCGGCAGGGAAATGTTGCTTTGGGATGGTGCCTGTATAGTACATGAAGCTTTTTCACTTGATAAACTTATAGACCTTTCCATAGAATATCCAAAGGCAAAAATCATTGCCCACCCGGAATCTGAAAGTCATATCCTTCAGGTAGCCAACTACATTGGATCCACATCGGGGATGCTTAATTATGTTAAGACCAGTGATTATAATGTTTTTATTGTAGCTACAGAGGCTGGGATCCTGCACCAGATGCAAAAAGATGTTCCGCATAAAACATTGATTCCGGCACCGGCGAAAGAAGATAATACTTGTGCTTGCAGTGAATGTGCGTTTATGAAAATGAATACCCTTCAGAAATTATACGACTGTCTTGAAAACGAAAATCCCGAAATACTTCTTGAAGAAAGCCTGATGAAAAAGGCATACCGGCCTATTAAACGTATGATGGAGTTGTAATTTATGAAAACCGTTGTACTTGTTATTGGATCAGGAATTGCCGGTTTATCATTTGCCATTAAAGTTGCAACTGTAAAACCGGAAGCATCTATTCTTGTGCTTACAAAGAGTGATAATGATGTAGACAACTACCAGCGCAAAAACTAAAGAACTGATGCCAGACAGGATCACTTTTTATAGCTATGCCCAAATACCCTGGATAAAAGGAAACGGCCAACATGGGTTTAATGAAAAGAATCTACCCACAGCCGATGTAAAACGCAACATGTATGAGACCGGAGAACGTTTGCTGGCAAAGGCAGGTTATGTGGAAATAGGAATGGATCATTTTGTACTGAGATCAGATTCCCTGTTTAAGGCTGTAGCGCAAAAAACAGTTGCACCGGAATTTTATGGGCTATACCACCTCTAAAACAAAGGTCATGATTGGTCTCTTAAGGCCAGACAAAATTGTTTTTACGCGTTCTGCATAGAAAAAAAAGGTTTACATACTTAGTAATTGTCACACTAGAAATCTTTTAGAATGCGGAACCGCATATTATGAATGGAATGATCAAGGATGATTTGACAGGCTATTCGGCTGCGGAATGTTTTATTGGGCAACAGACTTATCTTTTCTGCACCCTAAACTTTGTCACATATTCAAATTTTCCTTTATTTCTTTAATGGTCATTTATTTATCATTTTCATTTAAGTCGATTGAGCAGGTTGGGCAATCCGTAGTGATTCCGTCTTTTAACTGGACTCCATCAATATTGTGTTTCATAAAATCCTGAATCAGCATGTAACTGTCTTTGTGATTATTAATGTCTATTTGCCTATCTTCAAGCAAGTCTCTAATCTTACCGTCATAATTTTGGTGTCCCCAACAAACGGGACAAGTTCCCTCAGGGGAGGATGCTTTCTGGTTATTATCTTCTTTGTTATCCTGATTTTTAAAATAGTGGGTGATGTTATCAATAATATCCATAGTAATTTATTTTGGGTGTACATTTATATTTACAATTGAAATCTAAAAATTTTTGATTTATTTTAGAATTCTTCTACTAAAGCAGGCAGTTGGATGAAACTTGCCTTTGCTTCTAATTTAATTTCGTCTCCAACTATAATTTCTCCAGCCTCATTTTTACCGTTCCAGGAAAGACCGAAATCCTGCCGATTGACTTTACCGGAAATTAAGAGACCTGCACTGGTTTCCTGGTTCGCAAGGCGTGAGATCCCAAGGAATTCAACATCAAGAGTAACTGGTTTAGTGATATTTCTAATAGTCAATTCACCTTCTAATTTAGTTTCCTTTATTTTAAAATTATTTGCTTTAAAACTAAAATACGGATATTCATCTTTATTAAAAAAATCGGCGGATTTCAGGTGTTCATCCCGTTTTTCATCATCCGTCTTAATAGAAGCTACCTTGGCTTCAAATTTTAGATTCTTAAGATTTGAGAAGTTCTCTGTTTCTGTCTCTAATTCCCCTTTAAAAGATTTAAAATTTCCTTTAACGGTAGTAATCAGTAGTTTTCTCACTTTAAAGGTGATTTCACTCTGTGCAGGGTCGATACTCCATTTTATGTTTTTCATGGCCGCTTGTTTTTTTTGTTACAAGCAAAGATACATATAAAAACCCTATATAGGACAATTTTGTCCTATATAGGGTTTAGGCGCTGAAATCTTAAGGGTTATTGCCTTCATTGTTGTGTGGGGAATGGATATTACCCGAAAAAGCTTCTCTGCTTTTCTGATTTTTATGTTGTTGTTTGTACAATGCGGGTATTTAAGGAATGATAAATTATCGTAACATACCTCGTGGGCTTGCCCCGAGTTTTTTGATTGTAAACTTTTTTTAAAGCATCTTAAGGCTATAAAGATGACCCCGATCATACTGCTTCTTTTTTTATAGCTGTTACTTTGCAGGGATTTTTAGATTTAAAAATCAAAAATTATATACGTCAGTTAATCGATATAAGGCTACTCACCGGAAAAGGGCACAAAATATATTTTTCCATAAAAAGATACTTTCTTTGTTAAATAAACACAAAAAATTGAAACATGGTTTTTATAGATAACGAAGGAATTAACGATCCGAGAATTAATCTGGCACTCGAGGAATATGCGCTGCGAAATTTCAACCCCGGAAAGGATTATTTGCTCTTTTACATAAACGAACCTTCTATAATTATTGGAAGAAACCAGATTACTTTAGAGGAAATCAATTTTGAGTATGTTGAGGAAAAAGAATTGCACGTAGTTCGAAGAGTATCTGGTGGGGGCGCGGTATATCACGATTTTGGAAATCTGAATTTTAGCTTTATCACCAAGCACGATGTAAAAAGCTTAAACAACTTTGCGAAATTTACAGAGCCAGTCATAAAAATTCTCAACACCATGGGAGTTCCTGCCGAGTTAAAAGGACGAAATGATGTGCTGGCAAATGATAAAAAGATTTCAGGAAACGCTCAATTTTCTACAGGAAAAAGAATGTTACACCACGGGACGTTGCTCCTGGACAGTAATCTGGATGAGGTGGTGAAGGCACTTAATGTGAAAATGACTAAAATTCAATCCAAGGGCCACAAATCCAGTCGTAGCAGAGTGGCAAACATAAGTGAATTTCTTAAGGAAAAAATTGATATAGAAGATTTTAGATCTTTAATTCTAAAGGGGCTTTATAAAGAACGTGAAGATTTTGAAACGTACCATCTTTCTAAAGAAGAATGGCAAGCGGTTTACAAATTGAAAGATGAGAAATACGGAACCTGGGATTGGAACTTCGGTAATTCTCCCAAATTCAACATTCAGCGCAGCAAACGTTTTTCTATTGGCGAAATTGACCTAAGGATTTTCGTAGAAAAAGGGATAATAAGCAGTTTTAAGATCTATGGCGATTTCTTTGGAAAGGAACCAGTTCAGAAGCTGGAAATTTTAATGGTAGGTGCAAGATATGACCGGCAGGAAATCAACAAAATACTGGAACCAATACTAATGGAAGATTATTTTGGTGCGCTATCAAAGAATGATTATTTGGAGCTAATTTATGGAAACGATGAAGTTGAACCTTTTTGATAAATTTAAAATTCCAGAAATTTATTCAGCCTAATAGCAAAGATTTTTTTTTGGTTGTCCCTTTTTATAACAATCTCAATCAAATCAATTCAAAATTCAGCATCGTTTTATTTTTGATGAGCAAACGATGAGCAAACGATGGGGCCTAAAACACTTGCTACCATTGGTCTATAGTACTATCTATCATCATTCATCAAAAAAAAGAAATAATATAGAGCAAAAAAACTCTGGTTATTTTTCCATACATCCAGAAATGGTCATCAATCTCACGAAAGGGCCCTAAAATACTAGCTTTATCGTGCTCATCAATCGCTCATCAATTCATCGTTTCTTCTTTAGGAGAGTTTAGACTGAAGAAGATCCATATCGTCTCCAATCTTTTGATCTAATACCCTGGCATAGATTTGTGTGGTGGACAATTTAGAGTGCCCCAGGAGCTTTGAAACGGTTTCTATGGGCACTCCATTGGATAGGGTGACAGTTGTAGCAAAGGTATGCCTGGCAACGTGAAAACTGAGATTTTTTTAGATCTTACACTGAGTTGCGATTTCTTTTAAGTAATTATTTATTTTTTGATTGCTATAAACCGGTAAAAGGAATTCAGAATCTGGATTCTCATACGCACTCAATATACTGCAAGCTTTTTCAAGGAGTGGAATCTTCATTGGAGTTTGGCTTTTTATCCGTCTGCAAGAAATCCAGTCTTTCCCATTCACACCTTTAATTATGTTATCTTTGGTAAGCTTTTTTACGTCTATGTAAGGCAAGCCAGTATAGCAGGCGAAAAGAAAAATATTCTTGGTAGTCTCAAGGGTTACACGTGAGAATCGGGTCTTTTCAATATAATCCAATTCTCTTTGATTTAAATAAGCTCGATCATACTTTTCAAATTTCAGTTTATAATTCTGAAAAGGATCTTTGCCTATCCAACCTAACTTAATAGATAAGTTGGTAAGTTTCTTAAACCGTTCCATGTGCTTCTTGATTCCATTGTTATTTAATTGCTTTTCACCGGCTTTATTTTTTTGCCTTCGAAGAAACTTGTCAAAACCTGTCACAAACTGAAAAGAGATATTTTTTAAAAAGATATCAGCTGTCTTATGTTCCTTGGAAAGGTATTGTGTTAAATATTTTTCAGTAGCTCCATAATTTTTTAGAGTACCGTATTTTAGAATATCAACCTTGGTTGTTTTATGATATTCCAAAATATCTTTGAGAGATTTATAAGTAGCATCCGATCCCAGGAAACGCGATTTTATAGCCCGAGCTGTAATAATACAGTCTTCTTTTAGCAGGTCCTCGTAACACTGAAGTAATTTGGCGTATTTGGCATCGAGAAAGTTATTTAAAACAGTTGCCTTAGGATTTCTTCCTTTTATCCGGTGAGCCCTTTCATCCCAGGATTCAGGAATGCACTGCCTTCGTAAACTGATTTCTGCCCTACGGCCATTGATGGTTACCCTTGCATAAATAGGTGCAAGAGTATCGTTTGTCTTAGCTACATTCAGCCAAAACAGGATGCGAAATGTGGGTGTTGTATTCATTGCCTTTAATTTAGGTAACCGATTTAACATAATTTCCGGAAGTCAAATCACGCTAAAGCCCCAAGGTTAGGGAAAAGGTAAGAAAAAAAGGGTAACCGAATAGGTAACTTTTTATATGATATCAGATACCTTTAAATGATTTCAAATTTCATTAAAATGCTGAAAATCATTAAATTAGGTGTTATTTGATGTTGTTTGATACAACAAAAGTCGGGACGACAGGATTTGAACCTGCGACCACACGGCCCCCAGCCGTGCATGCTACCGGACTGCACCACGTCCCGATTCTGATAACAATTGCAAATAAAGTTGGTTAAAAAGAATAATCAAAGCAGAAACGTAAGTTTTTTAAGTGTTGCTTATTTTTAAATCCTACCAGACCGCTTATTCCGCAACACAAGTGATTTCTTTTAAAAACTATTCTGAAACCGCCTCTTTGTAAACTCGTAATGCCCGTTCCTGGGCTTCCTTATGGTCTACCATCATCTCCGGATAATCATCCGTGTCAAATTCCTTTACATATTTCTTAATGTATAAATGTTCTTTATCGTAATCCTTAATTTGTGTTGTTGGATTAAAAATCCTGAAATATGGTGCTGCATCTACGCCACAGCCTGCTACCCATTGCCAGTTCCCAACATTGGAAGCCATTTCATAATCGAGTAATTTTTCGGCGAAATAGGCCTCTCCCCATCGCCAGTCTATCAACAAATGCTTGCATAAAAAACTTCCTACCAGCATTCGTACCCGGTTGTGCATAAATCCTGTTTCATTGAGCTGCCGCATTCCGGCATCTACAAGCGGATACCCGGTTTTCCCCGTTTTCCAAAGCTCAAATTCAGCTTCATTATTGCGCCAGGGGATCCGGTCATATTTCTTTTTAAAGGATTCATTTTCTATCTGCGGAAAGTGATACAGGATTTGCATAAAAAACTCCCGCCAAATAAGTTCATTCCAGAAGATCTCATTTTTTTCAGAAATAGCTTTTTTGATCATTGTCCGAATTCCAACGGTTCCAAATCTTAAATGTGGGCCTAAATGCGAGGTTGCATCCAGTGCAGGATAATTCCGCTTTGCTTCATATTCCTGGATAAGGCCTGGGGTAACCTCATAATCCGGAATCTTTATTTTTGAGGTCTCAAATCCAAGCTCCGCTAAACTTAAATTGGGCAAACTGGAATTTTTGACCAAATTATTTAGATACGGACTTGTAGCCTGGATTTTAAGGTCGATGTTCTTAAACTCCGCTTTCCAAATTCGCATATAAGGCGTGTAAACCACATAAGGATCGCCATCTTTTTTTACCACTTCATCCTTCTCAAAGATCACCTGGTCTTTAAATGTATGAAAGGGAACGTTTTCTGATTGGAGTAATTTTTCTATTTCGGAATCACGTTCCTTAGAATAAGGCTCGTAATCCCGATTTGTGAAAACCTGTTGAATTTTATAATTTTTCAGAAGATCTTTAAATACCTGCGAGGGTTTTCCCTGATAAATGGCCAAGGAACTTCCATTTTCCTGTAATTCCTTTCGCATTTTCTGAAGGTTCTCATGGATAAAAGAAACCCGTGCATCGTCTTTTGGTAATTTTTCAAGAATTTCTGTATCGAATATAAAAATGGGCAATACCGGAAAATCGCTTTTTAGCGCCTCCAGAAAGCCCACATTATCATCCAATCTTAAATCTCTTCTAAACCAGAATACCGATACTTTTTCACTCATTAATTTAAATTTAAAGTAGAAAGACCACCGTCCATTCCC
>JAWOHC010000143.1:0-13201 GCA_046496275.1 Gillisia sp. | reverse complement strand
TAAAAGGGGGGGAGAGGTGATCCTGGTCTCCCCCCGTGCCCTGGCTGCCCGGCGGGCGGGGCTGGAGCCTGTGAAAAAGACCGATGCGGTGTCGAAACCGCAGGTGTGGGCCGCCCTGGGTCAGGTGAAGCTGATCAGCCGCTATTCCGATTTCTTTCATGAGCACGGGCTTACTCCGCAATTCCTATAAGAGCAATACCTACAGTAGCAGAAGTTGTCCAACTACTTCCAGTAGCTATCGAAATAACAGAACAAATAATAACACATGCCGCGAGAAAAATAGTTGGATTCAGGATTTGTAACCCATAATAGATCATGGTTGGAATAATCCCGCTTATCATCCAGGTACCGGCAAGTGAACCAACCAACAGCAAGATCAAAATTGCTCCGGTGGTACTTTGTACGTTGTTGGCAACTTCGTCGATCATTTTATTGTATTTTACTTTATTAAAGTAACCTACAATAGCCGCAACTGCACCACCCAATAATAAAATGAACTGATTTGATCCGCTAAGCGCATCATCTCCAAAAACAAAAACATTGAATGCCAGCATTGCAATAAGCGCAATTACCGGGATCAATGCCTCCCAAATATTTAATTCTTTGTTTTCTGTTATTGGTTCATTTTCAGGGGAATTGGTTTGGCCTTCCATTAAATTGTTTGTTTTGGGTCGTAATGTTACGATTTTAACGGAAATTTAGCAAATGTCAAAATGAAGTTATTGAATTAAATCAGGCAATATACAGAAGAGAAATTAAAATAGTGAAGAATATTTTTAGTAATTCAGGAAAATTCAAAACAAAAAAAGCGCATTTCTATTTTTCTAGAAATGCGCTTTGTGCCTATGCTTTATGAGTTTCCAGTAAGCCAACCTTTTTCATGCAGTTTTTCATCATGTCGTAGGTGCGTTCTATATCATTATCCAAACCAATTGAAAACCGAATCAATCCATTGCTCAATCCCATTTCGATTTGTTCTTCTTCGGGGATTTCTGAGGAGGTGGAGCTTCCGGGAGCGCTAAAAAGAGTTTTGTAAAAGCCTAAACTTACCGCCAGATATCCCAGGTTTTCTTTCTGCATTAATTCCATCAATTCATTGGCTTTTTCTATAGTACCAACATCCAATGTCAACATTCCGCCAAAACCATAATCGGGATTCATCATCTTTTTGAAAAGCTCATGACTCGGGTGGGAGGGAAGACCGGGGTAAACGGTACGGAATCCATCTGCTTCAAATTTTTGAGCGAGATACATCGCGTTTTTACTATGTTGCTTCATCCGGATATGCAAAGTTCTCATATTCTTTAAAATAGAAGCTGCACGTAAACTGTCCATAGTAGGCCCCAGCAACATATTTGCTCCATCATTAACACTTCTTAGAGCATTGATAAAATCCTGGGTTCCACAGGTTACACCACCAACGGTATCACTGCTTCCGTTGATGAATTTTGTAAGGCTATGAATAACAATATCGGCTCCCAGTTCGGTAGGCGTAATGGATAAAGGTGAAAATGTATTATCCACTACCAGCGGAATATTATGTTTTTTTGCGATTTTGGATAAGCCTTTAATATCGGCCACTTCCAGCAACGGATTGCTCACAGACTCGCAATACAATACTTTGGTGCCTTTATTAATTGCGGCTTCCACCAAATCGAGCTTTGTGATATCAACAAAAGTTGTCTCGATATTTAATCGCGGAGCAAAATTCTTTAAAAAGGCATACGTCCCGCCGTAAATAGTCCGGCTGGAGACAATGTGATCTCCTCCCATACAAAGTTGCAAAATTGCACCTGTGATTGCTCCCATCCCCGATGCTGCAACATTGGCGGTTTCTGTTCCCTCCATAGCAGCCAGGGCTTCCCCCAGGTATAGATTGGAAGGAGTGGAATGTCTGGAATACAAATAACACCCATCTGCATTTCCTTCAAAGGTGTCAAACATTGTTTTTGCTGAAAGAAAGGTATAGGTAGATGAATCTGAAATGGACGGGTTTACCCCTCCAAATTCTCCAAAATATTGAAGATCCTGAATGTGATTTGCTGGTTTATATTTCATGATATTTGAATTAGATTGTCTTTCAAAATAAGGAAAATTAAGATCAAAAGTCAATAGATGTTTGTCTTTTCAGGATATTATTCTAAATAAAATAAGATTACTAGATTAATATTCTTATATATTCTATCTTCGTATATCTAAAGCGAAAAATTTTCCTCAGATGCATTTGGATGATACCGACAAAAAAATCCTACAGAAATTACAAAAGAATAGCAAGATCACCAATAAAGAACTTTCTAATGGTTTAAACCTTTCGGTTACGGCTGTTTTTGAACGCATAAAGCGGTTAGAGCGGAATGGAGTGATTTCTGGTTATGTGGCACTTGTAAAACCAGATAAGGTGGAAAAAGCTTTTATGGTATTAACCCAAATAAAGCTCGTGCAACATACCAAAAACAATGTCATTCAATTTGAATTAGAAGTAGTGAACTTACCGGAAGTACTGGAGTGTTATCACGTAAGCGGGGAATATGATTATATTTTGAAAGTGCTGGTAAAGGATATGGAGGCCTACCGCGAATTTATGCTTACAAAGCTTACAAATCTGGAACACATAGGAAGTACGCAAAGTACTTTTATAATCAGCTCGGTAAAAAGCACAACAGCTTTGCCTTTGTAATTCCCACATTTTTTTATGATTAAATTTCAGTTTTTATAAGGCTTTGAAAAAGTTTTTTGGAGTAATTTAATATTTTTTTTCTGTATTTTACTATTGTAATAATTTTCTTAAATCCTGTTAAAATGCCTGTAAATAGGATGATTAGTTGTAATTGATAGGTTTTTTATTGTACCTTATGACCCGAATGCTGTAATAAAAAGTCCTGGCTTTTACATTTTAAACAGCGAGTTTAGGATTCCTTCGGTCCTTTTCTTTTTCAACAACCTAAATTTTATATGACAGAGCAGCAAACCCAATCACAAGAGCTCCTTGACAGGAGAAAAAATATAGTCGCTAATGGCGTAGGTGTTTTTAACACTGCTACCGTAAAACATGCAAAAGGAGCAATAATAACAGATGTTGATGGCCGGGAATTAATAGATTTTGCCGGAGGGATTGGGGTAGTAAATGCAGGGCATTGCCCGGAGCCGGTGGTAGAAGCCATTCGGGAACAGGCCGGGAAATACTTGCACACCAGTTTCAACGTGGTTACCTATGAACCCTACATAAAATTATGTGAGGAACTTGCAGAGATCCTTCCGCACGGCGAAAAAACCAAAGCAATGCTTATAAGCACCGGGGCAGAAGCTGTTGAAAATGCGATTAAAATAGCCCGGCAGGCAACTAAAAGACCTGCTGTAATATGTTTTTCTGAAGCCTATCACGGACGAACGTTAATGACCATGAGCCTTACCAGCAAAGTGAATTATAAATTTTCATGTGGGCCATTTGCTCCTGAAGTATACAGGATTCCTTTTCCAAATTTTTACAAATACCGTGGAAACCAGGAAATGGATAAATTTGTAGAGACAGAGCTTAACAGGCTGCGGGAAAGTGCTCAAAACCTGGTTGATATCAATAGTGTTGCAGCAATCATTATTGAGCCCATACAAGGCGAAGGCGGATTTAATCCTGCACCTCAAAAATATTTGGAGGGATTGAGGTCTTTTTGCGATGAACACGGAGTTTTACTTATCATGGATGAGATCCAAAGTGGTTTTTGCCGTACAGGTCATTGGGCAAGTTGGCAACATTACAATGTCCAGCCAGACATAAGTACCTATGCAAAATCTTTAGGTTCTGGATTGCCCATTGCAGCGGTTCTTGGAAGAGCTGAAATCATGGATGCTGCAGGTCCTGGAACCATTGGAGGAACTTATATAGGAAGTCCGGTATGTTGTGCAGCTGCACTTGCAACCATTCAGCATATGAAGGACCTAAACCTGAATGAACGCGCAATTCATATTGGAAAAATAGTTATGGAGCGTATGGGAATACTTCAGAAGGAATTCACTGATATTGGTGATATACGTGGAATTGGTGCCATGATAGGGATTGAATTTGTGAAGAATAACGACCCCGGAAAACCAAACACAGATCTTTGTGATAAAATAGTTAAAGGCTGTGCGGATGAGGGCTTGATTCTTATTAGCGCCGGAACATATAAAAATGTGATTAGAATTCTCTCCCCGCTTGTAATAACCGATGAACAATTGATAAAAGGACTGGATATTCTGGAAGATCAGATTCGAAAATATATTTAGGTAAAAATAATTTTTGAATTTATGGTGATTCAGGAAGGACGCAGTAGTTGAAATAATGAATGGTTTCCTTAAAAAGATTAAGGGCCAAAAGATTAATAAGTATTAAAATAAATTTAGAATGAGACCATTTGCAATAGCAGGAGTACAAATGAAAGTTTCAGCAGTCGGCTCCAATGTGGAGATGATGAAACTGAAAATAAACATAACTATGAGCATCTATCCCTGGGTAGAAATGATAGTTTTTAGCGAGTTGAATGCTTACGGCCCTCTGACGCATAACGCCCAGGAAATTCCGGGAACTTTTGAGCAGGAGATGCAGGCAATGGCAAAAAAACACGGAATCTGGTTGTTGCCGGGATCCATATTTGAGAAAAGTGAAGGGCATATTTATAAT
This sequence comes from Gillisia sp., assembly GCA_046496275.1. Lineage (GTDB taxonomy): Bacteria > Bacteroidota > Bacteroidia > Flavobacteriales > Flavobacteriaceae > Gillisia. Next base: position 8,547 of record JAWOHC010000143.1, on the reverse strand, counting down.
ACGGCTACAGTAATTAACCCGCAAGGTGAAATTGTAACCAGGTACAGAAAAATGTTTCCTTTTTATCCTTATGAAGCGGGAGTGACCCCGGGATCAGATTTCTGTGTGTTTGATGTTCCGGGAGTTGCCAGGTTTGGTCTTTCCATATGTTATGATATGTGGTTTCCGGAAACAGTTCGTACCCTGGCTGTTATGGGAGCAGAAGTTATTCTGCATCCAACAATGACAGGTACCATTGATCGCGAAATCGAATTATCTATCGTACGGGCAATGGCCGCAGTTAATCAGTGTTACTTTTTCGATGTTAACGGATTGGAGTCCGGAGGAAGCGGAAGGTCCATTGTTTGCGGACCAGATGGTCGTGTAATTTATCAGGCCGAAGGAAATGAAGAGATTTTTCCGCTGGAATTGAATCTGGAAAGGGTGAAAAGAAGCAGGGAACTGGGAGTTCTAAGGTTAGGACAACCCCTAAAAAGCTTCAGGGATCATATTGGGCAGTTTGGTATCTACCAGCACGGAGCTCAATTGCCGTACCTAAATTCATTGGGCCCGCTTATCAAACCTACCAAACTCGATGCGTTGGCAAAATTAAAGATGCAGGAAAACGACTATGTACCACCTACATTCCCTGCAGGTTATAAAGGATTTGGGGAAGTTTAAAAAAAAAGAAAAATATGGGAGGAACTATAAATAAGAAAAAAAAAGAGAAAATAAAAAATTGTGTAAGCTGGTTTGAAATCCCTGCTATTAATTTCCAGCAGTCGGTAGCTTTTTACAATACTATCTTCGGGATGGATATGGAAAAGAATTTTGATGGTAATTACGCCATGGCTTTTTTTCCGGCAGAAAAGGGAATTGGAGGAGCTATCGTTGCAGGTCCGGGTTCCACTCCGGGCGATTCCGGCCCGCTTTTATATCTTGATGCAGGGGAAGATTTAAACACTGTCCTGAATCGCGTGGTGGCAGCCGGTGGAAGGATTGTGATGCCAAAAACACTTATCAATGAAGAATCAGGCCATTTTGCCATTTTCATAGATTCAGAAGGGAATAAACTAGCCTTACATTCAAAAAAATAAAAATTTATGCCAGAGAAAAAACCTCTTAGTTCACAACATTATAATGTTACTCAGCTTCGTATGGAATCCTGGAACACTTTGAAAAGTGAATCCACAAAACTTCAAAATTGTAACAGAGGTTCTTCGGAAGAAAAGGATTTGAAAAAAAGCGTCCGGGATCTTTTCAAGAAACTGGAAGGGATAGAGAGTTATTTTGCATTTCCCGGTATGGCTCGGTTACGAGCTCTAAATGCGATGCTGGACCGTATGGAGCATACAGCACTAGCGCATAAAATTACTGAAATCACCAAACTTCTTGTGAGCGACAGGTATAGGAGTAATCCGGATCTTAGTGAAGAAGAGGAACTTGGTGGTGACGCTCTAGAAAATGGAGAAAATCCCACTGGGGTCAAAAAGAATTATTTTGAAGTTTTATTTGTGGAAGATATTTCTCTTCAGGAGGAAAATAAGCTTAGAAATGATCTTAAAGAGCTTCGGGGTCCAAATGAGCAGTTTAATTATGGAATTGTGGTGCAGCGAACTTTTGAGGATGCTATGATAGCCTTGCATTTTAATTTTAATATTCAGGCGGTAGTGGTGCGTTATGCCCCACCATATCATTCCAAAAAAATAACACCAGTTTTAAAACCTTTTATTCAAAATGTTTTAAAACTGGATCTGGCATCTAAACCTCAAACCGAACTTGGGCCAATTTTGGGGGATCTCGTGAAAAAATTCAGGCCGGAACTGGATACGTATTATGTTACAGATACTTCCCTGGGAAATCTTAAGGACAGTACTTTAAAAAGTTTCAGAAGGATTTTTTACAGGTCTGAAGATCTTCAGGAATTACATCTTACCATTTTAAGAGGGATATGTGAACGTTATGAAACGCCGTTCTTTTCAGCATTAAAGGAATACAGTAAAAAGCCCACCGGAGTTTTTCATGCAATGCCTATTTCCAGGGGTAACTCTGTTTTTAAATCAAGGTGGATCAATGATTTTGGTAATTTCTATGGAAGAAATATGTTTCTTGCTGAAACCTCCTCCACAACGGGAGGTTTGGATTCCTTGCTTCAACCTACTGGTTCTTTAAAAAAGGCTCAGAAAATGGCGAGCGATGCTTATGGCTCCCTCAACACATTTTTCGTGACCAACGGAACTTCAACAGCAAATAAAATTGTAGTACAGGCGCTGGTAAAGCCCGGGGATGTGATCCTCATTGACAGGGATTGTCATAAATCTCATCATTATGGGTTGGTGCTGGCCGGAGCTTATCCGGTGTACCTCGATTCCTATCCTATTGAACAATACTCCATGTACGGTGCAGTTCCTTTGAAGCAAATCAAGGAAAAATTGCTTCGATTAAAAGATGCAGGACGTATGGACCTGGTGAAAATGCTATTGCTTACCAACTGTACCTTTGATGGATTGGTTTACAACGTAGAAAAAGTAATGCAGGAAATACTGGCTATAAAGCCGGATATGATTTTTCTATGGGATGAGGCCTGGTTCGCATTTGCAGGGTTCACGTATAATTACAAGCAAAGAACAGGAATGTTTGTAGCTCAAAAACTCCACGAAAAGTACAAGAGCAGTGCTTACAGGGAAGAATATGAAGCCCATATTAAAAATTTAAAGAAGGATGAGATTTCAAGCCTGCCAGATCCGGACAAAGTCCGCATAAGAGTATATTCCACGCAAAGCACCCATAAAACCCTGAGTAGCTTTAGACAGGGTTCCATGATTCATATCTGGGATGAGGACTTCCGCAGAAAAAGCGAAAATACTTTTATGGAAGCCTATTTCACACATACTTCTACCTCTCCTAATTATCAAATGCTGGCATCCCTGGATGCGGGTAGGAGGCAGGTTCAGTTTGAAGGATATGAGCTGGTAGAAAAAAGTATTGAAATGGCGATGGTCCTTCGGGCAAAAGTGAATGACCATCCAAGATTGAATAAATATTTTGACGTTTTGACCGTAAGCGATTTTATTCCGAAAGAATATCGAAAATCCGGTTTATCAGAGTATTATAATCGAAAGGATGGCTGGAACAGAATGGAGGATGCCTGGGAAAATGATGAATTTGTTTTAGATCCTACTAAAATCACCTTGCACATAGGTAGAACAGGTGTGGACGGGGATACGTTCAAAAATAAATACCTGATGGAGAAGTTTAATATTCAAATTAATAAAACTTCAAGGAATACTGTTTTATTTATGACCAACATTGGTACTACCAGGGGAAGTGTTACCTATCTCACCAATGCTTTATTAAAAATTGCAGATGAACTGGACAAGGAGTTCCTTTCCTTAAGCATAGAGGAAAACAAAATCCGCCAGGAGAGAATCTATTCTTTAACGAAAGATTTCCCTCCATTACCAGATTTTAGTTATTTCCACCATTCCTTTCAGGCCGTACCTGGGGTTCCGGGCGGCAATATCCGGGATGCTTTTTTCCTGGCTTATAATGAGGAAAATTATGAATACATTCCAATGGAAGAATGCCTGCCTATAATGGAAAGCGGAAGAACCCTGGTTGCTTCCTCTTTTATTATTCCGTATCCACCCGGATTCCCGGTACTTGTTCCGGGGCAGGTGGTAAGCCAAGAAATCATCAGCTTCCTGTCTGCGCTGGACGTTTCAGAAATTCACGGGTACAGGGCAGACCTTGGGCTTCGTATTTTTAAAGAAAACGTTCTAAACAGGCAAAAAACCGTTACATCTATGGGTGCCATGGGAAGTAATACAAAAAAGAAATTAATTAATTAAAACCAACTATTATGGATTCTAAAAAACCAACGACTCCCAAATCTAAGGGAACACCAGATAAAAAAAGAAAAGCTGCTTCTGTAACAGGAAAAGATGAAATGCAAATTCCAATTCGGGGTAATGCTGAAAATGCAATGCAAGACGCTCCAAAAAAATCGAAAATCGGGAAGCCAAAAACAACAACTTCCGTAAAAAAACCTTCTGTTGCTAAATCGGTTAAAGGAAAACCCGCCGCCAAAAAGGTAGCAAAAGCTAAAAAGAGTACAACAGGGTTGAAATCAAAAGGAAAAACCAAGGTAGAATTAAGCGGAGTGTCAGACATAAGAAGGTCATTTCATAAAAATGAGGAACCTTTATATTTCATAAGTGCTACAAATTTTAACCTTTTAGGCGCTGATGAGTGGATAAAAGGATTCAAATTCATCACCTATATAGAATGTTTTGATGGGTTGCACCCAAATGTTTTTTCTCCGAAAAATGAAATTCCCCACGATGATTTTGAAGGAATAGAGGATATCAACAATTATTTGCTTCAACATCCAGAAGTTCAGGATTACATCAAAACAAGATCTGTAGATGGAAGGGCGGGAAAAGCGATGTTCCTTATGTTCAATGAAAAAACCGAAGAGCTTGCTGAAAAATTAGGGCTGGAAATAATGTTTCCAAAGGCTGAAATGAGAACCTTTCTGGATAACAAAGTAAATACCAACAGAATTGCTGAACGGGCAGGAGTTGCTTGTGTACCTTATGTATTATCAAAAGTTAACGATTTTAAACACCTGAGGAAAATTTCCAAAGAACTTGGTGATGCACTTGTAATCCAAACACCTTTTGGAGATTCCGGACATACTACTTTTTTCATTTCAAATGAAAAAGAGTACAAAAAATATGCTGAGGAGATCGAAGCAGAAGATGAAGTGAAAATCATGAAACGCATCAATTGCAAAGGATCTGCAGTTGAAGCTTGTGTTACCCGCCATGGAACAATTGTAGCTCCTTTAATGACGGAGCTGGTAGGCTTTAAAGAATTAACCCCTTATGAAGGTGGCTGGTGTGGAAATGAGATCTATCCCAATGCGTTTACTCCTGAATTAAGGCAGAAAGCAATTGAAAACACCCAACTTTTTGGAAACCAATTGAGGGAAGAGGGTTATAAAGGATATTTTGAATTAGACTTTTTGATCGATCAGGACAACGGTGAGATTTATCTTGGGGAGCTTAATCCAAGGGTAACAGGAGCCAGTTCTATTACCAATCATGCGGTTTTCGCGCTTGCAGATGCACCTTTATTTGTTTTCCATATCCTGGAATGGATGGATATAGAATATGAACTTGATGTTAAGGCGCTCAACAATCGCTGGGCAAATCAGGATAATCTTGATGGTTGGAGTCAGTTAATTGTCAAGCATACTGAAGATACCATAGAATATATTACAGATTCCCCAAAATCAGGGATATGGAGAATGTATGATACAGGTCATATCCAATTTGACCGTATGGACACTCATAGAAGGGCCGTGGAAAACGAAAATGAAGCTTTCTTTCTTAGGATCGCCAAAAAAGGAGATTACCTGTATGAAGGAGCAGATATGGGAATACTTGTTACCAGAGGCAGGATGATGACCGATGATTTTAAATTAAACAACAGAGCGAAACATTGGATTAAAGCCATCCGATCCCAGTTTAGAGCTGAAATGGTAGAGGATAAAAAGAAACCAAAACTTACAGGAAGTTTAACGAAATAAATAATTTTTTTAACTGCTTGTCCCTTAAAATTCAAGTTATTTTTCTCCATCTGTTATTATGAATAAGGGATGGAGAAAATAGCTTTAAACATCAACAAGAAAAATATGCAACTTCATTTTAATGCTGTTTCTGAACCCGGCTTACCAGGAAGGAAATGGCAAAAATTATATAAAACCCATTGGGGTGGGTATAAGATATGGCTAGAATCTAAAGAAAATATTTCTACACCAGATCTTAAAACTTCTCAGGCAGCATTAAAAAAATATATGCCTGAAATGTGGCCAACTTACATACGTCTCTGCAAGTTGGCAAAGGCAGATGAAATTGCAGCAAGATTTTTAACCGGTTTCCAGCCACCGGCCTATATCAGTGCCTGTTCGAATGCTGTTTTAGCCGGAGATGAGATTCAGTTGGTGCGTAATTATGATTATCATCCAGATCTAATAGAGGGGACACAATTATTAAGTGCCTGGAATGGAAAAAAAGTGATTGCAACCAGCGATTGCCTTATTGGAGTATTGGATGGTATGAACGAGGACGGACTTGCAATTTCCCTTACCTTTGGAGGACGAAAAGTTGTTGGAGAAGGGTTTGGGATTCCGTTTATTTTAAGGTATGTACTCGAGTTTTGCAGCAATGCTGAAGAAGCCGTTGAAGCATTAGTGCGTATCCCTTCTCATATGTCTTACAACGTAACTGTGATTGATAAAACCGGAACTTTTAAAACGGTTTTTTTAGCACCAGATAAAAAACCGGTTATTACAGATGCAGCTTTTACTGCAAATCATCAGGAAGCTATAGACTGGCCAGAGAATGCGGCCTTTAACAAAACAGTGGAACGTTCTGCATTCCTGCAAAAGTTGTTAGCTAAAAAGGGAATGGATGCTATCACCATTGCAGATTCTTTCCTTCAAAAACCACTATATAATACCTTGTTCGAAGAAGGTTTTGGAACTCTGTTTACGGCTGTTTATCAACCAATAACAGGAGTAGTGGAAATGCGTTGGCCCAATGTTAAGATTCGTCAAACTTTTGATGGATTTCAGGAACAGTATAAATTGATTAATTACAATCAACTTTGGGTAGCACCTGCAAAAGCTGTTATAAAGGAAAAAGTACAAAGAACTTTACAGGAAGTATTACCGGTCCAGGATAGCTCGTTAAACGGGTTGGAATGGCAGGAAACCCTTTCTGATAACCTTGTAAATGCAATGGCACATTCAAATCCTTCCTTAGATATTGAAGAACTTGAAAATTTTAGAAAAAAATTATTAAACCGCGGAGAGATTTCCTGGGAAGTGCTTGCCGATTTTTGGTCTAAACCTGGAAAAGGAACCGGGGCTACCTGGAACTATTAATAAGAGTCAGGATCTTAACGCGAAAACATTCCGTGTTAAGATCTTTGATTCCTTTCACTTTACTAATTAAACTACATGGAATTTTACAGCACTAATCCTTATAATGGAGATCAGGTAGGGCACTATACAGCCCTTTCTGGTGTTGAACTGGATGAAAAACTAAACAAATCGGCAGAGGCATTTAAAAGCTGGAGCCAAAAACCACTTTCTTACAGAACAGGGTTGATAAAAAAAGCTGGCCAGGTATTACGGGACAATCTTGAAGAATATGCACAGATGATCACTTCAGAAATGGGAAAACCTATTTCAGAATCCAGGGCTGAAGTTAATAAGTGTGCCTGGGTTTGTGACTATTATGCAGAAAATGCTGAAAGCTTTCTTGCACCTGAAATTGTCAAAACCGATGCAACACAAAGTTTTGTGAGGCATGATCCCATGGGGACTGTGCTTGCAATTATGCCGTGGAATTTTCCGTTCTGGCAAGCATTGAGATTTGCGGCTCCTACGTTAACGTCTGGAAATACAGGGCTCTTAAAACATGCTCCCAATGTTTTTGGATGTGCGATAAAAATTGAAGAGGTGTTTGCCAAAGCAGGATTTCCTGAAGGGGTATTTCAAAATTTGATTGTTCATCACGACCAAACCGAAAAAATCATATCACATGATGCAGTAAAGGCAGTATCACTTACAGGAAGTGAAATGGCGGGATCTGCGGTTGCTCAAATCGCAGGAAAGTATCTCAAGAAAAGCCTTCTGGAATTGGGAGGCAATAATGCGTTCATCGTTTTGGAGGATGCAGATATTGACCAGGCGGTAAAAACTGCAGTTACAGCAAGAATGCTCAATTGTGGCCAAAGTTGTATCGCCGCAAAACGGTTTATCCTTCTGGAATCCATCCATGATGAGTTTGTTGAAAAATTCACAAAAGCTGTAAAAGAACTGAAAGTTGGTGATACAAAAGATGACACTACACAGGTAGGGCCGCTGGCAAGAAAAGATCTTGCAGAGCAACTCAGCCGCCAGGTTAAGGAATCTGTTTCCCAGGGCGCAATCTTGCTTCTTGGTGGAAATCAGGATAATTGCTTTCACGAACCAACTATTCTTGGAAACGTTAGACCGGGTATGACCGCTTTTGATGAAGAAACCTTCGGACCGCTGGCTGCAATTATTAAAGCCAAAGATGTGGATGAAGCATTTGCATTATCTGAACAGTCTAAATATGGATTGGGTGTAAGCGTATTTACGAGGGACACAGAAAAAGCAATTGAATATGCTTCAAGGGTAAGTGATGGCGCCTATTTTGTAAATGAATTGGTAAAATCCGATCCCAGATTGCCTTTTGGAGGCACCAAACGTTCCGGATTTGGACGGGAATTAGCAAAAGACGGAATGATGGAGTTTGTGAACAGGAAAGTTGTTTACGTCAAAGAATAGATTTCAAGAATCCTTTCAGAAAAAATTTTTATAAATGGCCAGTCCTTTTTCAGGATTGGCCATTGCTAATTTTAGTCGTACTTTTGTGATTCTTTGAAAAAAATCATTAAAAAAATACTATATGAACACATACGATGTTGCCATCATTGGATCTGGTCCCGGCGGTTACGTAGCAGCTA